>JAEWEJ010000135.1 GCA_023389455.1 Actinomycetes bacterium
GCGGGGTGGTGGGCGCCGCGGGCGGCGGGGGCGGCGGTGGCACGTCGCCGCGGGCAGCGGGGGCGGTGCCGGCCACGGGGTCCGGCGTGGTGGCGTCGGGCGCGCGGTGGCCGTCGTCCGTGAGGTCCTTGACCTCGTTCTTGAAGATCTTCATCGACTGGCCGATGCTCTTCGCCAGCCCGGGCAGCCTGTTCGCCCCGAAGAGCAGGAGGACCACCACCAGGACGATGATCACGTGCCAGGCGCTGATGTTCCTGATCATGACGACCCCTCTGTGGTCCGTAGTCCTGACGGTGAGTCTACGTGGTGGCCCCGCGCTGTCGAAGCGCTTCCGGACGCTCGTCGTGCCCGATCCGCACCGGGTGCCGCGTCGCTGGGGTCAGCCGAACCAGCGGGCGGTCGCGGCCGCGACGGTGCCACGGTGGCGTTCCCGGCGTCCCGCGCGGTGCTCGCGCCGCACGGCGCGCAGCTCCTCGACCCGGTCCCGCAGCTCCTGCGGGTCGCGCCCGAGGGCGGGGCGGATCTCGACACCGGCCGCCCGGGCCTGCGCCTCCAGCTCCGCGGTGCGCGCCCCCAGCCGCTCCGCGACCTCCCCGGCGCGGGCCACCTCACGACCCAGGCCCACCGCGGCACGCCACAGCCGGCGCCCCACCAGAACCGCCCCGGCGAGCGTCGCCAGGACGAGGACGGTCCACACGATGAACCAGAGCACGTCAGGACTCCCCCGCCGTCGTCTCGAGCAGCGGCGCGTAGGCCGCCAGGGCGTCGCGCGCGGTGGTCGCCGCGTCGCGGGCGACGTGCGCGGGGCGCACGTCCAGGACGTCGTCGGCCACCTGCAGCAGCAGGTGCCGCAACCAGGCGGGCTGCACCACGCGCAGGTCGACCTCGAACGCGCCGTCGGGCAGCTCCCGCCGACGCTCGACCGGCACCGTCTCGGCGACCCAGCGGGCACGCCCCGCGAGCCGGACCGTCACGAGGTCACCGGAGGCGTCGGGCTGGAACACGTCGGCGTCGGCAGCGACCGGGTGCTCCTCGGCCTGCTCGTCGAGGACCGTCGCACCGACGACCCGGTCGAGGCGGAACAACCGCTCCGCGTCGGCGGCCAGCGCCCACGCCAGCAGGTACGAGTGCTCGTCCTGGCTGACCAGCCGGACGGGGTCGACGTCACGCTCGGTGACCACGTCCGACGCGTCGACGTACCGCAGCCGCAGGCGTCGGCGTCCCGCCAGCGCGGCGCCGACCGCCGCGGCCACCTCCGGCACGGCACCGACCTGCAGCTCCACGTCGACGGGGACGCCCGCGGCCGCGTCGCCCGTGGCCGCCTGCACCTTGGCCAGGACCGAGTCCAGGACGGCCGCGCGCTCGGCGTCCATCGCGGGACGCAGGGCGGCCAGCGACCGCAGGGCCGCGAGCAGCGCCACGCCCTCGCGCGGGCCCAGGCGCAGCGGACGTGTCACGCCGCGGCCCTCGGTGAGCCGCACGACGCCCTGCTCGTACGACGAGGCGTCGAAGTCGATGAGGTCGTCCGGCAGGTACCCCGGCGTGCCCGTCACCCACAGCGTGTCGACGTCCGCCATGACCTGCTCGGGCGTCACCCCGAACTGTGCCGCCACCTGGTCCACCGGCACGTCCTCGTGACGCTCGAGGTAGGCGATCATCCCCAGCATCCGCACCAGACGGTCGCTCGCGCGCTCAGGCACCACGGGCCTCCTCGACGTCGGCCTCGGGTGACGCGGTGCGCCGCAGCTCGGCGTCGAGGCCGGCGGCGACGCGCAGCATCCCGACGACCGCGTCGCGCACCTGCGCAGGGTGCAGCACCACGACCGCGTCGCCGTACCCCACGACCTCCTCGGCGAGCTCCCAGTCCACGCGGTACGCCACCGCCACCAGGTCCCGTCCGGCCAGCACGCGGTCCGCCCCGGGCGGGAGCGGCACGTCGGGCGGCACGTCGACGGCCCGCGCCCGCAGCGCGCCCGCGCGTCCCGGCGTCACCGCCAGCAGCGCGGTGCGCTCGGGTCCGTCCACGCCCCACGTGCGTGCCGCCTCCGTCAGCTGCTCGGCCGACGGCGGGTCGAACCCGCCGGGCTCCCCCAGCGGTCGCACCGCGCCGCTGATGCGGCTGAGCCGGAAGGAGCGGCTCGCGTCCCGGTCGCGGTCACGGGCCAGCAGGACCCAGCCGCCGCGACGTGCCAGCAGCTTCCACGGCTCGACGTGGCGCTCGCGGACCTCCCCGGTGGTCGCCGCGTGGTACGTGAACCGCACGGCCTGCCGGTTCTGCACGGCGTCGACGAGCGGCGCGAACGCGTCGCCGCCCGCCCGGACCCGTGGTGCCAGTCCCGCGACGAGGTCGTGCGCTTCGGGTCCCGTCGCGACGGCGCGCAGCTTGGTCAGGGCGCGCGTGGAGTCGGCGCGCAGCGACTGGTCCTGCCACACCTGCGCGGCCAGTGCCAGCACGCCCAGCTCCGCCGCCGTCAGCTCGATCGGCGGCAACGACCAGTGGGCGGTGTCGATGCGGTACCCGATGTCGTCGCCGTGCCCCGCGTGGGTCACCGTCAGCACCGGGACGCCCAGCTCGCGCAGCGTGTCCTTGTCACGCTCGAACATCCGCTCGAACGCCTCGTCGGAGCGCGCGTCCCCGTACCCGGCCACGGACGAGCGCACCTGCTCCTTGGTCATCCTGCCCGGCGTGTTCACCAGGGCGATGACGAGGTTGAGCAGGCGCTCGGCGGGCGGGATCGCGGGGGGCATCGGGCACCACGGTAGTCGTCCCCACCGGCCCCGGGGGCGTGGGACGCTCCCGGCACGCCGGTAGCGTGGGCGCGTGATCGCATGGCGTGCGGGAGTGGTGACGGAGTGCCGGGCCCGGTGGGACGGTGCGTGCGAGTCGACGGTCGCGCTCGACGGCGAGGACCGCACGGTGCGTGCCCTGTCGTACCCGCACCTCGTCGGCGAGCTCGTGCCCGGGGCGCACGTGCTGCTCAACGCCACTGCGCTGCTGCGCGGGCTGGGCACCGGCGGGTACGCCCTGGTCGTCGCGCGCACCGACGCCCTGGTGCCCGACCCCCTGCCCGGTCCCGGGCACCTCGTCAAGGCCCGGTACACGCCGCTGCAGGCGATGGTCCTCGGGGTCGACGACCAGGAGTCCCCGCACCACGAGGTGCTGCGGGACGCCGACGACCTGGCCGGGCTGCCCGTCGTGGTCGCCGACCTGCACTCGGCCCTGCCCGCGGTCGTCGCCGGGGCCCGGGCGGCCGCGGCCGAGCAGGGTCGTCCCGCGCCCCGTGTCGCCTACGTCATGACCGACGGTGGTGCGCTGCCGGCGTGGTTCTCCCGCGCGGTCGACGGTCTGCGCAGCGCCGGGTGGATCGAGGCCTGCGTCACCACGGGGCAGGCGTTCGGGGGCGACCTGGAGGCCGTCACCGTGCACACCGGGCTGCTGGCCGCCCGGCACGTCGTCGGCGCCGACCTCGTCGTCGTCGCCCAGGGTCCGGGCAACCTCGGCACCGGGACGCGCTGGGGGTTCTCCGGGGTCGCCGCGGGCGAGGCCCTCAACGCCGTGGGCGTGCTGGTCGGCCGGCCCGTCGCGTCGCTGCGGGTGTCCGGCGCGGACGCGCGCGAGCGGCACCTCGGCGTGTCCCACCACTCGCTGACGGCGTACGGGCGGGTCGCGCTGACCCCGTCCGACGTCGTCGTGCCCCGGTTCGCGCCGGACCTGCCGGGCTCCCCGCAGGGCCTCCTCGCCGACCCCGACCCGGCGGCCTGGGGTGCGCTCGCGGACCGGGTGGCGGCCCAGGCGGGCACCCTGACGGCGCCCGCCGGGCGGCACCGAGCGGTGCCCGTGCCGGCCGGGAACGCGTTGCTCGACGCGCTGCGGGACTGCCCCGTGCGGCTGTCGACGATGGGGCGTGGGCTGGATGCGGATCCCGCGGCGTTCCTCGCGGCGGCGGTCGCCGGGGTGCACGCCCTCACCGCGTCCTGAGGACCGCCGCGCGGGCCCGCGGCGGCACCACCGAGGCAGGGGCGCGGCGGTGTGCTCGCCCGGGTGCCCGGGCCCGTGCGGTCCGCGGCGTCCTAGTCGTCGGTGGGCGTGGCGCTGCGTCGGGCGACCAGCGTGGCCAGTCGACGGGCCTCCCGCTCGGCGCGCTCGCCGTCGGCGCGCTGCACGCCCATGACGGCGAGCGTGTCGCCGTCGGCGAGGTCGAGCTGGACCCAGGGCCGTCCCTGGCCGAAGCGGACGGACACGATCTGCGCCCAGGTGACGTGCGTCGTGACGAGCAGGTTGCGTACTCGCAGCCCGGTCGCGTCGGGGACCGCGCTCACCGAGGCCTGCCGCCAGCAGAACCAGGCGATCGCGAGGGCGAACAGCACGAAGGCGGCCTGGTCGAGCGTCGACAGGCCGGGCATGACGACCACGAGCAGCAGCGTCAGCGCGACGACCACGACCGCGACGGTGAGCGTGACCGTGCGGGCCAGACGCGGCCGGAACGGCGCGGACAGGTCCTCCCCCGCCGTCACGTCAGATCCGGCACGCGAGGATCGAGGTGACGAGGATCGCGCGGGCACCGACGTCGTACAGCGCGTCCATGACCCGGTTGGTCTGGTTGCGCGGGACCATGGCGCGCACGGCGGCCCACTGGCCGTTGTGCAGCGGGGACACCGTCGGGGACTCCAGGCCAGGGGTGATCGCGACGGCCTGCTCGACGAGCTCCAGGGGCACGTCGTAGTCCATGAGGACGTACTCGCGGGCCGTCAGGACGCCCTGCAGGCGGCGCGTGAGGACGTCCAGGCCGGCGGGCTGGTCGACGTCGGCCCGGCGCACGAGGAGGGCCTCGGAGCGCAGGATCGGCTCGCCGAAGACCTCCAGGCCGGCGGCCCGCAGGGTCGAACCGGTCTCGACGACGTCGGCGATGACGTCCGCGACGCCGAGCCGGATCGCGGACTCGACGGCGCCGTCCAGGCGCACGACGGCCGCGGGCTCGATGTCGCGCTCGCGCAGGTACGCCGAGACGAGCTCGGCGTAGGACGTCGCGACGCGCAGCCCGGAGATCTGCCGGGCGTCGGTGAGGCGGCCCGCGGTGCCGGCGAACCGGAACGTGGAGCGCGCGAAGCCCAGCGGCAGGTGCTCGACCGCCGACGAGGCGGAGTCGATGAGCAGGTCGCGGCCCGTGATGCCGACGTCGACGGTTCCGGCGCCGACGTAGACCGCGACGTCGCGGGGACGCAGGAAGAAGAACTCCACGTCGTTGTCGGGGTCGGGCAGGACGAGCTCTCGGGAGTCGCGCCGTTGCCGGTAGCCGGCCTCGCGGAGCATCTCGACGGCGGGCTCCGACAGGGAGCCCTTGTTGGGGACGGCGATCCTCAGCACGGTGTCCTCGGTGGTTCGGTGGGTGTTCGGGGGCGGTGCGGCCGGGCGTCGGCCGGGGCGGTCACAGGTGCGTGTACACGTCCTGCAGCGTCATGCCCTTGGCGAGCATGAGGACCTGCAGGTGGTACAGCAGCTGCGAGATCTCCTCGGCGGCGCGCTCGTCCGACTCGTGCTCGGCCGCCATCCAGACCTCGGCGGCCTCCTCGACGATCTTCTTGCCGATGGCATGCACGCCCGCGTCCAGCTCGGCGACAGTGCCCGAGCCCGCGGGGCGGGTCGTGGCCTTGTCGGACAGCTCGGCGAACAGCGCGTCAAAGGTCTTCACGACCGACCAGCCTAGACGCGCTGCGACACCGTTCGCGCCGCCGTCCGCGTCCGCGGACGTCGCGACCCGTCAGGCCGTCGGGACGAGCTCCTCCACGGCGTCGGCCGCGTCACGGGCGCGCCACCACACGACGAACCCGTACAGCACGACCGCGCCGTACACCGCGTACAGCGCGGCCGACGGGTAGTACCCGGCGGACAGCAGCAGCGGGACGCCGACGGCGTCGACCGCGATCCAGATGAGCCAGAACTCGATCCAGCCGCGGGCCATGCCGTACGTCGCGAGCATCGAGCCGACGAAGATCCACGCGTCGGCCCAGGGGCCCCACGACCCGAGAACCGAGAACACGGCCGCGCACACGGCGGTGCCGACCACGGCGACCGAGCCGATGAGGATCCAGCCCGAGCGACCGGCCCAGCGCGGCACGACCGCGGGGGCGTCGGCGTCGCCGCCGGCGGCCGCGGCGCGCTGCGCGCCGCGCCACCGCACCCAGCCATACACGGACACGATCACGAAGAACACCTGGCGGCCGGCCTGACCGTACAGGTCGGTCTGCTGCGGCGTGTGGAACACGCCCCCGAGGAACACCGTGAACAGCAGCACGTTCCCCACGACGCCCACGGGCCACGCCCACACACGGCGGCGCAGCCCGCCGACGGCCGCCGCGAGACCGAACAGGTTGCCGACGATCTCGCGCCACAGCACGCCGTACCCCGCGACCGTCAGGGTCGCGTCGAACAGCCAGCCGAGGGGTCCCACGTCATAGACCCCGCAGCGCGAGGACGGTCGCGACCGCGGCCTGCGCGGCCTCGGCGCCCTTGTCCTCGTGCGAACCGGCCAGACCGGCGCGGTCGAGCGCCTGCTGCTCGTCGTCGCACGTCAGCACGCCGAAGCCGACGGGCACGCCCGTGCGCACCGCGATGTCGGTGAGCCCCACTGTCGCGGCCTGGCACACGTACTCGAAGTGCGGCGTGCCGCCGCGGATGACGACGCCCAGCGCCACGACCGCGTCGGCGTTCTGCGCTGCGCGCGCCGCGGCCACGGGCAGCTCGAACGTGCCCGGCACCCGCACGACGCGCACGTCGGTGACGTGCGCGTCGTCGAGCGCGCGTCGCGCCCCGGCGATCAGGCCGTCCATGACGGTCGTGTGCCAGCTCGCGGCGACGACGGTGACACGCAGCCCCGTGCCGTCCAGGTCCAGGGTGGGTGCGCCTGCACCGCTCATGCCAGCTCCTCCAGAGGTGCGAACGTGTGGTCGGTCGTGTCGGTGCCCGCGGGTGCGGGACCGGCGAGGACGGGGTCGACGTGCACCGCGGGCCCGAGGGCCGGTGCGCCCCCGTCCGTGGTGTCGAGGTGCAGCGCGTGGCCCATGCTCACGGCCTTGGTGCGCAGGTACGCCTCGTTGTGCGGGGTGCGACCGACCTCGATGCCGCGCACCTCCACGACGTCGATGCCGTGGGCGCGCAGGCCCGCGACCTTGGCCGGGTTGTTCGTCAGCAGCCGGACCCGGCGGGCGCCGAGCTCGGCGAGGATCGCCGCGGCCGCGCCGTACTCCCGGCGGTCCGCGGGCCATCCGAGGTCGACGTTCGCCTGGATGGTGTCGCGACCCTCGTCCTGCAGCGCGTACGCGGCGACCTTGGCGAGCAGCCCGATCCCCCGGCCCTCGTGGCCGCGCAGGTAGACGACCGCGCCGCCCTCGGCGGCGGCGATCTCCAGGGCGGCGTCCAGCTGGGGGCCGCAGTCGCAGCGGGCCGAGCCGAACGCGTCGCCGGTGAGGCACTCGGAGTGCACCCGCACCGTGGGCTCGGCCGCGAGGCCGGACGTCGACACCAGCGCGACGTGCTCGTCGCCCGTGCGCAGGTCCCGGAAGCCGTGGATGCGGAAGTCGCCGTGGCGCGTCGGCAGGTACGCGGTGTGCGTGGCGTGCACGCGCGGCGCGGACGCCGCGACGTCCTCGACCGCGGGCACGGTGTCGTCGTGCGCCAGCCGCCAGGCCCGCAGGTCGGCGATGGTCAGCAGCACCAGGCCCTCGTCGGCGGCGAGCCGTGCGGCCTCGGGCAGGCGGACCATGCGGCCGTCGTCGTGCACGAGCTCGGCGATCGCGCTGACGGGCTCGAGGCCGGCCAACCGGCACAGGTCCACCGCGGCCTCGGTGTGCCCGGCGCGGTGCAGGACACCGCCGGGCACGGCCCGCAGCGGCAGCACGTGCCCGGGGCGGATGAGGTCGTTGCGTCCCGACGCCGGGTCCGCCAGGACGCGCAGGGTGCGGGCTCGGTCGGCGGCGGAGATGCCCGTGGTGACGCCGGTCGCCGCGTCCACGGTGACCGTGTACGCGGTGCGGCGCGGGTCCTGGCTGTGCGGGACCATCAGCGGCAGGTCCAGCGCGTCGGCGCGGGCCGCCGGCATGGGGGCGCACAGGTAGCCCGAGGAGTGGCGGATGGTCCAGGCGACCCACTCCGGGGTGGCGGACTGGGCGGCGAGCACCACGTCGGCCTCGTTCTCCCGGTCCTGGGAGTCGGCCACGAGCACGGGCCGTCCGGCGCGCAGCGCGTCGAGCGCCTCCTCGACGGTGCCCAGGCGGATGTCGTCGCTCACCGGGCCACCGCCGCGGTGCTCAGCAGGCGCTCGGTGTACTTGGCGAGCACGTCGACCTCGAGGTTGACGCGGGCGCCCGGGGCGAGCGTCCCCAGGGTGGTGACCTCCAGCGTGGTGGGGATCAGGGAGACCCCGAAGGCGTCGTCCGACACGTGCGTCACCGTCAGCGACACGCCCTGCACCGTGATGGACCCCTTCTCCGCGACGTACCGCGCGAGCGCAGGGTCGAGGCCGATCTCGACGTCGTCCCAGCGGGCGCCGGGGCGGCGGGAGCGCACGACGCCCACGCCGTCGACGTGCCCCTGGACGACGTGACCGCCGTACCGGCCGCCGACCGCCAGCGCCCGCTCGAGGTTGACGGCGTCGCCCTCGCGCAGGTCGCCCAGCGCCGAGCGGCGCAGGGTCTCGGGCATGACGTCGGCGACGAAGGTGCCGTCTCCCGGCAGGTCGGCGACGGTCAGGCACACGCCGCTGACCGCGATGGAGTCCCCGAGCCGCGCGTCGGACGTGACCAGCGGACCGCGTACGCGCAGCCGCGCGTCCGTCTCGTCGCCCGGCCCGCGCTCCAGCGCCACGACCGTGCCCAGCTCCTCGACGATGCCCGTGAACATCAGCTCTCCTCCTCGGTGGACGTGCGTGCTCCGGTCGGGGCGGGTGCCTCGTCGACCGGCAGGGTGTGAGGGGTGGCGACCACGAGCACGTCCGGCCCGAGCCGCACGACGTGGCTCGGCTCGAGGCGGACCGCCTGCGCGATGGTCGTGATCCCGAGGTCCGCCACGGCGGCCCGACCTGCTCCCAGCAGGACGGGCGCCACGTACGCGTGGACCTCGTCGACGAGGCCGGCGGCCAGGAACGCCGCCGCGAGCGTCGGGCCGCCCTCGACCAGGACGTGCCGGACCTCGGCGTCGTGCAGCACCGCCAGGACCTGCGCCGGGTCGTGCGTACGCACCTGCAGCAGGTCGCCGCCCGGGCCGCGCAGCCGGGCGCCGGCCGGCACGTCGCGGTGCCCGACGACCACGCGCAGCGGCTGGTGCTCCACGAGCGAGCCGTCCTCGGTGCGGGCCGTCAGCGACGGGTCGTCGGCCAGCGCCGTGCCCGTGGCCACCACGATCGCCCCGACGTCGGCCCGCAGGGCGTGCGCGTGGTGCCGGGCCACGTCGGACGTGATCCAGCGGCTCGTGCCGTCCGCGGCGGCGACCCGCCCGTCGAGGCTGGTGGCGAGCTTCAGCGTCACGAACGGTCGTCCCCGGCGCACGGCGGGCAGCCACGTGCCCAGTGCCACGACGGCCTCGTCCGCGAGGACGCCGGTCACCACCTCGACGCCGGCGGCGCGCAGGCGTGCGGCTCCCCCGGCGGCGGCCGGGTTCGGGTCCTCGACGCCGACGACGACCCGGGCGACACCCGCCTCGATCAGCGCGGTGGAGCAGGGGCCGGTGCGGCCCGTGTGGTCGCAGGGCTCGAGCGTGACGACGGCGGTGGCGCCCCGCACGTCCGCCCCCCGGTCACGGGCGTCGGCCAGCGCCGCGACCTCGGCGTGCGCGGTGCCGGCGCCGCGGTGCCAGCCCGCCCCCAGGACGGTTCCGTCACGGGCGAGCAGCACGCACCCGACGCGCGGGTTGGGGCCCAGCGGACCGCGGGACGCGAGATCGAGGGCCTGCCGCATCGCCTCGACCTCGGAGGGGGTCGCACCTGCGGCCACCGCGGCAGGGGACGTCACGGCGCGCGGCGCGTGGCCGGTCGTCTCGCCCATTCGTCGTGCACCTCCGTCGCCAGGGCTCCGGGGCAGCACGGGCGGAGGACCGCACCGTCACGGCACGCGCAGGGGCGCGCCGCGCACGCGTCTCCTCCCATCCGGACTTTCACCGTCGGTCCTGGAGTTCCACCAGGTCAACCGCTCACCCCTCGCGGGGATCACGGGTCGCGGACTGTCACCGCCGGCTCGGACTTTCACCGACCCCGGAGCACGTGTGTGTGGCAACGATGATGCCACACGTGGCATTCCCGGCGGCGGCGCGACCGGGCCGTCACGCCTGGACGGTCGGCCGCTCCGCGAGCGACCGCAGCGCCGCGATCTCGGCCGCCACGTCCGACGCACCGAACACGGCCGACCCGGCGACGAACACGTTCGCCCCTGCCCGTGCGATCCGCCCGACGGTCTCGCGCGACACCCCGCCGTCGACCTGGATCCACGTGCCCGTGCCCGCGGCGTCCACCGCGGCGCGCGCACGGCGGACCTTCGCCAGCGTGCCCTCGATGAACGCCTGCCCCCCGAAGCCGGGCTCGACGGTCATCACCAGGATCATGTCGACCTCGGCCAGCAGGTCGAGGAACGGCTCCACCGCGGTCGCCGGCCGCAGCGCCACGGCCGCACGCACGCCGCCCGCCCGCAGCTCGCGTGCGAGCCGCACCGGGGCCTGGGTCGCCTCGGCGTGGAAGGTCACCGACGCCGCGCCGGCCTCCGCGTACTGCGGCGCCCACCGGTCGGCGTCCTCGACCATGAGGTGGACGTCCAGCGGCAGCGGGCTCACCTCCGCCAGGCGCCGGACCACCGGCAGCCCGATCGTCAGGTTCGGCACGAAGTGCTGGTCCATCACGTCGACGTGCGCGTAGTCCGCGGACGCGATCGCCTGCAGGTCGCGCTCGAGGTTCGCGAAGTCGGCGGACAGGATGCTCGGGTTGATCAGCACGGGAGCCACGCCCCCACGCTACCCAGCCGCGCGGGGGCGTCGCGCGGGACGCTCAGACACGGCGCAGCAGCGTCAGGTGCATCGCGTCCGTGCCGTGCACGTGCGGCCACAGCTGCACGTCCGTGCGCCCACCGACCGGCTCCCACCCCGGGGCCACCTGCCGCACCACCGGCACAGCGTCCAGCACCTCGGCGGGCGTCCCCGCACGCGCCGCGGCCCGCAGACCGTCCAGCACGACCAGCTGCGTCTCCGCCAGGTGCGGTGAGCACGTGACGTACCCGACCACACCGCCGGGCCGCACCGCGGCCAGCGCCGACGCCAGCAGCTCGCGCTGCAGCGCACCGAGCACCGCCAGGTCCGCCGGCGTGCGCCGCCAGCGCGACTCCGGACGCCGCCGCAACGCCCCCAGCCCGGTGCACGGGGCATCCAGGAGCACCCGGTCGTACGACGCCGGCTCGGTCGTCCCGACCGTCCGGCCGTCCGCGGTGCGGACCTCCTCGACGGCCTCGGACGGCACGGCCCGCAGCGCCTGCTCCACCAGGCGCGCCCGGTGCGGCTGCACCTCGTTGGCCACGAGCCGCGCACCCCGCTGCGCCGCCAGCGCACCCAGCAGCGCCGCCTTGCCGCCCGGACCCGCGCACAGGTCGAGCCACCGCTCGTCGGCACCCGCCACCGGCGCCTCCACGAACGCCAGCGTCACCAGCTGCGAGCCCTCGTCCTGCACGCCCGCCGACCCGTCCCGGACCGCCGGCACCGCACCCGGGTCCCCACCGTCGAGCACCAGCGCGGTCGGGGCCAGCCCCGCCGGTGAGGCGCCCGTCTGCTCGGCGAGCTCCGCGGCGGACACCAGTCCCGGCCGCGCCACCAGGGTCACCCGCGGCGGCGCGTTGTCCGCCGCCAGCAGCGCAGGCAGCTCGTCCGCCGACCGACCCGCACCGACCAGCGACTCCCGCAGCGCCCGGACCACCCACGCGGGGTGGCTCTCGGTCACGGCCAGCCGGGCCACCAGGTCGTCCCCCCGCGGGTCGGCCGCGTCGCCCACCCGCGTCAGCCACTCCTCCAGCGGGTGCTCCGACACCCGGCGCAGCACCGCGTTGACGAACTGCGCGGCACCGGCCCCCACGCGCTCGCGGGCCAGCCCCACCGTCTCGGACACCGCCGCGTGCGGCGGTACCCGCATGCCGAGCAGCTGGTGGGCACCCAGCCGCAGCACGTCCAGCACGGCCGCGTCGACCTGCTCGAGGGGGCGTGACGACGCCTGGGCGAGCACCGCGTCGTACCGGCCCCGCAGGCGCAGCGTCCCGTAGGCCAGCTCGGTGGCGAACCCGGCGTCGCGGCCGGTCACCCGTCGCTCCCGCAGGAGCGGCGGCAGCACCAGGTTGGCGTAGGCGTCCGACTCGGCGACCGTGCGCAACGTGTCGAACGCCGCAGCCCGGGCCGCGTCCGTCTGCCGTGCACGCTGCGACGGGGCCACCGTCGTGCGCCCCGCGCGGCCCTGCACCCGGGCCTCGCCGCGCTGGCGCCCCCGCGCGTCGCGCCGCTCGTCCCCGCCGGTCGTCCCGCGTCCCCGCCGGTCGTCCCGCGTCATCGTGCGACCTCCGTCCCGGCGTCCGGCGTCGATGCGCCCAGCACGGTCCCCGTCTCCAGCCGTGCCCCGCGCGCCCAGTCCGCGGCGGGCATCGCGCGCTTGCCGGGCACGGTCACGTCACCCAGCCGGACCGCACCCGCACCGGTCCCCACGAGCACCTCGTGCTTGGCCACCCTGACCTCGCCCGGCCCCAGGTCCGTCACCTCGGGCAGCGGTCCGACAGGACCCAGCCCGAGCCGGCGCCCGTCCGGCAGCGTCGTCCACGCCCCCGGTGCCGGCGTGCAGCCCCGGACACGACGGTCGACGGCGAAGGCCGGGTGCTGCCACCGCACGAGGGCGTCGTCGGACGTCAGCTTGGGGGCCAGGCTCACCCCCTCCGACGGCTGCGGCACGGGCTGCAGCACACCGTCCTCCAGGGCGTCCAGCGTGCGCACCAGCAGCTCGGCACCCACCGTGGACAACCGGCCCAGCAGGTCCCCCGACGTGTCCGCGGGCCGGACCGTCTCGGTGAGCGTGCCGAGCACCGGCCCGGTGTCCAGGCCCTCGTCGAGGCGGAACGTCGTGGCTCCCGTCACCTCGTCCCCCGCCATGATCGCGTGCTGCACCGGCGCCGCGCCCCGCCAGGCCGGCAGCACCGAGAAGTGCAGGTTCACCCACCCGTGCGTCGGCACGTCCAGCAGGGACCGCGGCACGAGGACGCCGTAGGCGACCACGGGCGCGGCGTCGACCTGCAGGTCCGTGATCTGCGCGACCACCTCCGGGTCGCGCAGCGTGCGCGGCGTCAGCACGGGCAGGCCGCGCTCGCGGGCCACCGCGGCGACCGCAGAGGGCTGCAGCGTGCGTCCCCGGCCCACCCGGGCGTCCGGGCGGGTCAGCACGGCCACGACCTCGTGCCGGGAGGCGAGCAGGGCCTCGAGGGAGGGCACGGCAGGCGCGGGACTCCCCGCGAAGAGCAGACGCATGGGTTCGATCCTAGGTCGGGGCGGGCACGCGGCCGTCCGTCACAGGAGGTCCGCGGGGTCCATCTGCACCCGGACGGTCCCACCCTCGCGCCTGGCACTGCGGATCGCGACCGACGCCGCCACCGCGCGCGCCAGCGCCGCACCGTCCGACGGCGGGACGCGCAGCAGCGTGCGCACCTCGGGCTCGAGCGCACCCGCCGGCCCGTCGTGCGCGGGCAGCGGCACCGGGCCCAGCACCTCGAGGACAGGCACGTCCACGCGCGTCACCACGGCGGCCACGGACTCCCGGGTTCCCGTCAGCGCGGCGACCCGCACCGCCGGCGGCAGCCGCAGCTCGGCGCGCTCGTCGAGCTCCCGCTCGGCCAGCCCTGCCGGGTCCCACCGGACGAGCGCCTGGGTCGGACGCGCCGCGCCGTCGCCCACCAGGAG
>JAEWEJ010000140.1 GCA_023389455.1 Actinomycetes bacterium
CTCGTCGTCGGCCCGCTGAGAAAGGACTGACCCATGGCGAAGATCATCCTGACCCACGAGGTCACCGGTCTCGGTGCACCTGGCGACATCGTCGAGGTGAAGGACGGGTACGCCCGTAACTACCTCATCCCGCGCAACCTGGCCACGCCGTGGACCAAGGGTGCCGAGAAGGACGTCTCCGCGATCCGTCGTGCCCGCAAGGCGCGCGAGATCGCCACGCTCGACGACGCGAAGGCCGTGCGGGACTCCCTGCAGGCCAACCCCGTCACCGTCTCGGCCAAGTCCGGCGAGTCGGGCCGCCTGTTCGGCGCCGTCACCACGGCCGAGATCGCTGCCGCGATCAAGGCCGCCGGTGCCCCGGCCGTCGACAAGCGCAAGATCGAGGTCGCCCAGGCGATCAAGTCGACCGGCGAGTACACGGTGCACGTGCGTCTGCACCCCGAGGTCTCGGCCGCGGTGACCGTCAAGGTCGTCTCTGCCTGACCCTCGCTCCCGCGAGCTCGCGAGGCCCCGTACCGCTCCGGCGGTGCGGGGCCTCGTCGTCTCCCGAGGGCGGCCCCCAGCCGCAGCCCGCGAGGTGGCGGGAGGGTGCGGCGGCGTGCTCGGCGCGCGGACGTCCGGTCCGCGCCCAACGTCCTGCTCCACGTCGCCGGACCTCATCCGTGAGGTGGAGGCCGGGTCGTCCCTCAGGGGGTCGGCACGCCGCGGGTCGCCGCGTAGCGTCGACACCAGGACGCGGGACCGCCGCGCAGGCACGAGGAGGGCGACTGTGAGCACGATGAACGACTCGGAACGCATCACTCGCGTGCCCGTGGCCGTGCAGGTGGCGGCGATCGTCGCGCTGGGTGCGGGGCTCGTCGTCGTCGGCATCCTGCGCGCGGCGCACGACGTGCCCATGGCGATCGCGATGGTGACGATGGGCCTGGCGATCCTGCCGGAGGCGGTCCTCTGCGTGCGTCGCAGCCGGCGTGGGCGCCGGGACGCCGCGGCGGTGCCGACGCTCGACGAGCTGTCGCGACGTCGCACCGAGCCTGCCGGCACCGTCGCCGAGGACCTCGTAGCCGCCTGACCCCACCGGCCGGGGCGCCGAGCTGCGCTGAGGTACGCGCCGTCCACGGACCCAGCGTGATCCGCGACCAGCGCGGCGCTGCGGGAGGGCGCCCGGTTCGCCCGGATCGCGCGGACGTGTCGCCTCGTTCTCGGGAACGACCCCGCGAACGTCCTGCCGTCCGTACGCTGGTGCGCCCGACGACGTGCGGAGGACGGCATGACCGACGAGCAGCACGAGGTGGCGCCCGAGCCTGACATCGAGCGCATGCAGGCCGAGGGGAAGAGGTCCGCGCTCCTGGCCCTCGGGGTGGTGTTCTTCGCGATCGGCGGCAGTGGTGCTGTGCGCGGCGAGCCCTGGAGCATCCTGCTCCCGGTGGGGATCGTGTTCCTCGTGCTCGCCTACAGAGGGGCCAGGAAGGCGTCCGCGCGCCGGCGGCGGAAGGGCTGAGGGCAACGTGTCGGGCGTCGACGGCGACCCCGGTCATGGCGGCAACGGGGGGCGGGGGTGACGGCTGAGCGGTCCGTCGCCGCGCTGGACCCGCAGACGTCCGAGGCGTTCCACCGAGCCGTGCCGCCCGGTCGTCGCGCCCTGAGCGCGAGGGCTGCGTCGTGCCTCCTCCGTCCGGGGACGGAGGCGCGAGTTCCGTCCGGAGGCGGTGCCGGCATCACGTGCCCGCGCCCTAGCGTCGGGGGTGCCGATCCGGCACCGACCCGAGGAGACGAGATGACCGAGCAGCGCCCGACGCCCGCCCCCGCCCGTTTCGACGCCGCCGGCCTGTGGGCCGCCGCCTTCCCCGTGGGACTCGTGCTCCTGCTGCTGGGCCAGCGCGACGAGTCCGCCGTGGGGACGGGTCTCGTCGTGGCGGCGATCGCGTGCTTCGCCGTGGCTGTCGCGGCGGTCGCCGTGGAGCGCACGAGGACGGCATGAGCGACGAGCAGCAGGGGGTGCCCGAGGGCGAGGCGGAGCGCAGGAAGAGCGCGCAGGAGAACGGCGCCCTGGCGGCCCTCGGTCTCGTGTTCCTCGTCCTCGGGATCGGAGGCTCCGCGCGGGGCGAGGGCACGCTGACCGCGTTCCTCGGCGTCGGTGTCGTCTTCCTCGTCCTCGGCGCCGGCAGGGCGACGAACGCGCGCCGGCAGGGCGAGGGCGTCGACGGCCGTGGCCGTGGCGCGGGTGAGGACGCCGCCGCGGCGGGCCACGCGGGCGAC
Organism: Actinomycetes bacterium; assembly: GCA_023389455.1. Lineage (GTDB taxonomy): Bacteria > Actinomycetota > Actinomycetes > Actinomycetales > Cellulomonadaceae > Cellulomonas. The sequence continues at coordinate 2,257 of JAEWEJ010000140.1, forward strand.
GCCCGCCCCGACCCGGGAGACGGCCGGACCGACCTGGGTGACGGGCCCGGGTCGGACAGTGGCGGGAGTGACGGGGGGAGCGGCGGGGTCGACGGCGCAGGAGGGGGCGGGGGCGACTGAGCGGGCGCCACCGCCCGGACGGGTGCGGGACACGTGCCTGCCGGCCCCGGTCCGGCCCGTCACGTCACCGAGTCAGACGCCGACGACCATCCAGGCGTCGTTCCGGGCCCGCAGTCCGGTCGTGACGGCGCGGGCAGCCATGAAGACCCCGGCGAACGCGACCCACAACCAGGCCAGCCCGGCGGCACCCGGCGGCGCCCACGTGTGGACGGCCAGGGCGGCCGGCACGTACGCCACGAGGGTCGCGACACCGGCCCAGGCGAGGAACGGACCGTCGCCCGCACCGATGAGGACGCCGTCGAGCACGAACACCCAGCCCGCCATCGGCAGGGCGACGGCGGCGACGAGGAGGCCGGTGACGGCCGCGCGCTGGACGTCGGCGTCGGGGGAGAAGAGCCGCACGTAGAACGGGGCCAGGCCGCCGAGGACGAGGCCCAGCACCGCCCCGGCGCCGACCCCCCACTGCAGGGTGCGGCGCAGCACGGCACGGGTGCGGGTCACGTCGCGCGCGCCGAGCGCGTGCCCGACGAGGGCCTGCGCGGCGATCGCGAGGGCGTCGAGGGCGAAGGCGGCCAGCCCCCACACCGCGTTGACGACCTGGTGCCCGGCCAGGGCGCTCGGGCCCAGGCCCGTGGCGGTCCACACGGTCAGCAGGATCGCCAGGCGCAGCGTCGCGGTGCGGACCAGCAGCGGCAGGCCCGCCCGTGCGTTCGCCCACACGCCGCCGGCAGCCGGGGCCAGGCTCGCCCCGGCCGCCCGCGCACCCCGGACGACGACGACCACGAGCCACACCGCCATCCCCAGCTGAGCGAGCGCGGTCCCCAGCCCGGACCCGGCGATCCCGAGCCCGGCACCGTAGATGAGCACGGCGTTGAGCGCCGCGTTGGCGACGGCGCCGGACGCCGCGACCACCAGCGGGGTGCGGGTGTCCTGCAGGCCCCGCAGGGCACCCGTGGCGGCCAGCACCAGGAGCATCCCGGGCAGGCCGGGGGTGGACCAACGCAGGTAGCTGACGGCCTGGGTGGCGACGGCGCCGTCCGCACCCAGGACGGAGACGAGCCAGGGCGCGGCGAGCCAGGCGGCGCCGGCGAGCACCAGGCCGAGCCCGGCACCGAGCCACATGCCGTCGACGCCGGTCTGCAGCGCGCCGCGCCGGTCGCCGGCGCCGAGGCGGCGGGCGACGGCGGCGGTGGTCGCGTACGCGAGGAAGACGCACAGCCCGACGACCGTGACCAGTACGGTCGACGCCAGAGCGAGCCCGGCCAGCGCGTCGGTGCCGAGGTGCCCGACCATCGCGGAGTCGACGAGGACGAACAGCGGCTCGGCGACGAGCGCACCGAGCGCGGGCACCGCGAGGGCGAGGATCTGGCGGTCGACGCCGGTGCGGTCGGCGGGGCGCGTCGTCGGGGGCGGGGCGCCCTCGGGGGCGGCGTGAGCGGGGTCGCCGGAGCGTCCCCCGTGCGGACCTGCGGGTGTCGCTGGACCGGGGGAGGTGGGGTCCGGGGTGTCCGAGGGGCGGTTCAGACGTCCACCAGGTGAACGCGGTACCAATCTTTCTCGCTCCACAGCACGTGCACAGCGTAAGTGCCGGTCGGAGCGCGTGCCGAGTCGCAGATCCGTCTCTGTCCACAGGTGTATCCCCAACCTGTGCACACAGGGTCGAACGGGTTGTCCACAGCCTGTCCACCGACCTGTGCACACACCCGTTTGGGTCCCGGGGGTTACCGGCCTAGCCTCGCGAGGGCAGGTCCCCGGTGGGCGTCGTCGTCCTGGACGGGGCGGCTCGTGGGTGACTGTCAGAGGGTCCCGGTAGAACAGGCGTTCGACGGGTGGGGACGAGCAGGAGCAGGTGACAGGTGACCATCGAGGACCTCGAGTACGGCGCGCCGCCGGACAGCGGACGCAGCGGCGGCGGCGGCTTCGACCGCACCCCGCCGCAGGACCTCGAGGCCGAGCGGTCCGTGCTCGGCGGCATGATGATCAGCAAGGACGCCATCGCCGACGTCATCGAGCAGATCAAGGGCACCGACTTCTACCGCCCGGCGCACGAGGCGATCTACGACGCGATCCTCGACCTGTACGGCCGCGGTGAGCCCGCCGACGCCATCACGGTCGCGGACGAGCTGACCAAGCGCGGGGAGATGGCCCGCGTCGGCGGTGCCGCGTACCTGCACACGCTCATCGCGTCCGTGCCCACCGCCGCCAACGCCGGCTTCTACGCGCGGATCGTGCGCGAGCGCTCCATCCTGCGCAAGCTCGTCGAGGCGGGCACGCGCATCGTGCAGCTCGGGTACGCCACGGACGGCGGCGACGTCGACGAGCTCGTCAACAACGCCCAGGCCGAGGTGTACGCCGTCACGGAGCGGCGCGCGTCCGAGGACTACCTGCCGCTGTCCGAGGTCATCGGCGGGACGGTCGACGAGATCGAGGCGGCGGGGCACCGCGGCGAGGGCATGATCGGCGTCCCGACGGGGTTCGCGGACCTGGACCGGCTGACGAACGGCCTGCACCCGGGCCAGATGATCGTCATCGCGGCGCGTCCGGCCATCGGCAAGTCCACGGTGGGCATCGACATCGTCAGGTCCGCCGCCATCAAGCACAACATGGCCGCCGTCGTGTTCTCGCTCGAGATGAGCCGCAACGAGATCACCATGCGACTGCTCTCCGCCGAGGCACGCGTGCACCTGCAGAAGCTGCGCACCGGTGCGATGGGCGAGGACGACTGGGCCAAGATCGCCGCGACCATGGGCCGCATCAGCGAGGCCCCGCTGTTCATCGACGACTCGCCCAACATGTCGCTGATGGAGATCCGCGCCAAGTGCCGGCGCCTCAAGCAGCGGCACGACCTCAAGCTCGTCGTCATCGACTACCTCCAGCTGATGACGTCCGGCAAGCGCGTCGAGTCCCGCCAGCAGGAGGTCTCCGAGTTCTCCCGTGCGCTCAAGCTGCTCGCCAAGGAGCTCGAGGTCCCCGTCATCGCGATCTCGCAGCTGAACCGTGGTCCGGAGCAGCGCACGGACAAGCGGCCGGCGATGAGCGACCTTCGCGAATCGGGATCAATTGAGCAGGATGCTGACATGGTCATTCTTCTGCACCGTGAAGACGCCTATGAGAAGGAATCTCCGCGCGCCGGTGAGGCTGATCTGATCGTTGCCAAGCACCGTAATGGACCGACCGACACCATCACCGTCGCGTTCCAGGGGCACTACTCGCGGTTCGTGGACATGCAGATGTAGGTGGTCCGACCGTTGTCGAGTTCCCCCCTACTTTGAAAATCTGCGACAGGTTTATTAAGTACGGCGCGTGAACTAAACAGCCGCTGCGGCGGGCAACAGCCCGCTCGGTCGAGCGCCCTCCCCGGGCAGCTACCTGTCACCAGACTGCGAGCGACCCGCCTGCGAGTGGGCGACCGGTACACACCGGCGAGGCAAAGCCCGGCCAACTCGCCCCCGCTCGACGCAAGAGTTGACGCCCCACTCTGACTTGGATCCTTGCGGTTGAAGGTCTCAGTCCGGCGCTATGAGCAGTTCCACGTCGAGGCCGCACGCGTCGGCGAACTCGGTGAGGAGTTCGATCTGTCGGGTGCGCAGCCGCTGGGTCAGGCTCTGAAGCGCCACGGCGGACAGCGCCAGCTGCTCAATTGCTCGCGATCGGTCCCCTTCTGGGTCGGAGCGAAGTAACGAGGTCAACGCCGCAAGCCCCCGCTGCGAAAGTCGCCCTATCTCGGTGTCCGCCTGCGCGACTTCGTCTCGGAAACGTACAAGCTCATTGATGGCCGCGTTGCCTCGGCGAGTCTGATCGGGCGTGGATCCATGGTGAGGAAGCGCCTTCAGGGCGGTTTGCGCCCGGCTACTCGACGACTCCAGGCGAGGCGCAGAGGTACGCCCTAATCTGGCAATGGGAGCACATCGCCCACGGGCACATCGACCTGGCACCGGCCTGGCGGGCGCGCCAGCCCGTGGCCAAGGACCGGGCGCTGTACCGGCAGTTCGAGGCGTCACTGTCGGACGAGCAGCAGTCGGAGCTCCGGTACGCGCTGTACAAGCGCGCGTAGGTGCACAGCGGGTCAGGTGACCGCGTTCCGCGCGAGTGGCGCAGACCACCCGTGCCCGATCATCACCCACGGGTCGCGAACACCGTTCGTGCGCAAGGGCGTCGGGGCGCTGCGCGATCGAGCGCGCTCATGGTCTCTTCCCGACGAACTCTTCTAGGAATCCAGAGCCGAGCGTGCCGAACGCGGTTTCCCGGTCGGGATTCCGAACAGGTTGATGTTGTCCCCGCATCAGGAGGGCCTTGAGTCGGCGCTCGTTCGCAGTGACGTACGGCTGTGCGTCGATCCCGAAGTAGATGCATATGGCTCGCAGGTAGCCTATGCTGATCGGCAGTATCGGCATCACCACACTGTTAAGGGCTTCGCCTGCTGAGTTTGCTCGCTTGCCCGCCAGGAGCCACGCTTCGGAGTGTGCAGCGCCGGAAAGAATCGAGTAGAGCCACTCGTCGCCGGGTAAGTAGTGTTCAGCCAACTGCGTGATGTTGTGGTTGAAAGAGGCCTTGCTGCCCCTAAATACAATCGCCACCATGGTGTCGGTGGGATTCTGCTGTTTGTCGCACTTCCAGACGACCTCGACGCGGTGCTTCTTAAAGTAAGCGACGAGGTCCCGCTGAGTCGACCGCTTCTCCTCGACCTCGGAGTCTTGATCTGGGAACTTCTCGAGTGTGTCGATCGATCCCTGCAACACCGACGGCAGGAGTGAAATCGCCCTTGCGAGGCGCATCTCCGACGATTTCGTCGAGTCGAGCAACCAACATGACAGCAGGACCGCCTCCATGACCCCCCGGACGGCACTCCATGCGGGTTGGGCCAGGAGTCGCTCGTGCTTGAGGAGGACCAGCAGCGTCTCTGCATAGTCTCGGGCGGCAAGCATGAAGCGCTGAAAGTGCTCGGCCGCGTCGGCGAAGACGTCCTCGAGGAACTTGTCGCCATCGATTAGCGCCCAGTCGCGTCCCCAGGGTGTGTCCGATGAGCCGGGTGGTCGCACCGAGACGATCTCGAAGACCTGAGAAAGGACCGACTCCCATGCTCTCCACTCCTGCTCGAGCATCTTGATGCAGAAGTTGGCGAACTTTGGCCGGTTCGTCTCGTGGTCCCAGTGCTCGTCATCGACGTCCGGATGTGACCTGTTAATTGTTGATCCTCCAGTTGAGAAAAATGCACTCACTGACGTGGTGAACCCTAGCGAGTCGTCCGGGAGGCGGTATGGACTGCCCCTGCCCCTGCCCCTGCCCCTGCTCCGGCTAACGTGCGGTTCAGCTGACTGCTTTGTCGTCGGTCTGCCCGAGTGAGTCCCGAGACATCGTCCACCAGGGCCACACGACGAGGCGAAGGCAGCTCCACCAGACGTAGACCGACACGTAGGTGAGGGTGTCGACGTCGTTGAACAGGCCGTGCGCGATCTCGTTCCGCAGGTTCGGACCGCTCTGGTCGATCAGCAACGCCTTGAACTCCATGACCATCCCGGCTCCGAAAGCGTCGGTGGCCTCCGGCATGTCGAGCAGGGCGTTCAGACTCTTCTCGGTCTCGACGCCGTCGTCCAGAAGGAGGGTGTAGACCCCGTTGCGCTTGAGAGTCGCGCGAATGAGCTGCTCCAGCTGTGGGACGAGCACGGCGACGGCAAGCCCGTAGTCATCCTCAAGCCCGAGGGAGATCCCTGCACCCCACAGCGCGGCGTGTCCCTCAGGGACGATCGGCGACTCGGCGCAGATCCGCGTGATGAAGTCACGGTCGTACGAGTGCTCGAACGTCAGTACCACCTGCGCCGGAAGGATCAGTCCTCGCGCAACGCCCTGGGCATGAAAGCCGACCATGCGCACCTGCTCGGCCCACACCGATGCGTCGTCAGCATCGGGGCCGACGCCGTCCCGGACCGCGACCTTCCGACCGTCGCGCGAGAACGTCGTCGACGCGAAGAGACGACTGATGCTGCCGGAGATGATCTTGGCCGCCGAAGTCTTGGTGTCGTCGGCGTCCATCGGAGGCAGCAGCGACGCGAAGAGTGCGAGCGCCTCGGAACCCGACGCCACGCCGGCGACTCGGGCCCGGGCGGCCGCCGCGGCACCGCTGAGATCGAAAGCCTCGGTCTCGACGCGCATCATCGACTCGATGGTGACCTCACGACTGCTCACGAGGCGCGCACGAAGCTCATTGATCAGCGTGGGGAGCCCATTGGTGTCGCGGTAGGCGCGCGGCAACGTGAGCAGCATGGCGAGCGCCTTCTCGAGCTTGAGCCCTTCGACCATGGCGCCCGAGCCGGGCTCGGCAGCGATACGAGCGTCGGCCTCCGCGACGTAGGTGCGGGCGGCCCGCTCGATGCAGGCCGACCTGTCGTCACCGGGCGGGAGCCACGACGCGGCGGCGAGCTCGAGATCACGGGCCAAGCCGGGAGAGGCCGTCGGGTCCGCCGCCAGCGCGACGAGGTGGGCGACGACCGCGGCCTGCGTCGCTGCGTCGAGACGTGTGTTCGCACGGAGCATCGAGGCGCCGTCCACCACCATGTACTGTTCCCCAACGGTCGCGCCCAGTACCCATGTAGACAGGTCCGCCGTCATCGCGGACCGCACACCATCGCCCAGACGGCCACGCCGTGCGACCAGGTCGAACGCACGCTGCCACGCCTCCTTGCCTCCGCCGAACCAGACGTCCGGTGCGAGCGGTGCAGCGCGGTAGGCGTCGATCGCGATCTCGAGCAGAGAGGTGTTTGAGCGGTCTCCGTACAGCCATGCGACGTCGGCGACGCGTGCTCGTAGCGAAGGCTGTGAGACCACGGGAGCCAACTCGGCGAGCGTGACGAGCTGATCGGGTTCCAGATCGCTGGGCAGGGCCGAGCGGCGGTCGACGAACTGCATCTGGGGTCGGAACGGCTGCAACCAGTTGCCGTTCACGAGTTCGGCCGACGTCGCGATCGACAATGCCTGGATGACGTCCCGTCGCCGCCCGGTCAGTTCAAGGTCCGTCAACTGCTGTTCGAATATCAGTGACAGACCGTCCGGCGCCTCGTAGCCGACCGGCTCCACACCGCTGAACGCCGACGACCACCACGCCGGATCGAAGCTCTCCTCATGGGTGGCCATCGAGGTCCTTTCGTCACGGCCGCCGAGCGGCAGATCGCTGATCTGACACCACAGGATGCCCGTCCGGTCCGACATCCGCGGCAGTCGTCAACGAACCGCGTTTTCGGGAGGAGGGGACTGCTGCGCGAATATCTGACACCGACCCGTGCCGTCGCGAGATGCCGCAGGAGTCAGCCGCGGTGCAGTCGCTCGTTCACCTCGTGCAGGTAGTACAAGTCGTGCCGGCGTAGCTCGCCGCGGGCATCACCTCGCCTGACCGCAGCCTGCGCGCCAAGATGCGCCAGAGCGGTTGCGGCGGGTGTAGCGCCGCCGACTGCGGCCAGGACGGCGTCCAGGCCGGCGACTGAGTGCATTCCCATGAACAGCACGCCCGCACTGGCGACGCCCGCACCGATCGCGGCCGGGCTGGTCGCGATCTGTCGTGCGAGGTGTCGGACGTATGAGTGCTCCGTGAGGCCGTCGCGCAGTTCTTCGAGCGTTGGTGCCACGTCAGTTCGCCAAAGGTCCTCGATCTCGGCGGATGAGTCCTCGTCATATGCCTGCGCTTGGAGCTTGCCCGCCAAGGCGGTGACCGAGCGCCGGTAGCGCCGCAGCGGCCCTGCCAGGTCGGAGCGCAGCGCCAGTACTTGTCCCATCTCCGCGTCGGGGAACGACGGCAGGCGTGTCACCAGCCCCCCGCTGACGGCGGCCTGCCGTGCGTGCACCAGGGTGAGCCGGTTCGGTTCGACGTGTTGCTCGCGAACCAGTGACCGCGCCAGGGATGCCGTGGACTCGTCGAACAAAGCGTGCACGACAGGGTCTCGGAGCAGGTTCTTGAGGTGGTTCACGTAGGAGGCAAGCACCGCGTCGGTGCTGCCGCCCTCGATACCCACGGAGCTGAGCGAGACCAGTCCGAGCCGGACAGGGTCGTCGAGCTCGCGCAGCCCGGATCCGTCGACAAGTCCGGTTGCCACCTCGCGTAGCCGTTGGGTCGGTTCCTGCAGGCTCGCAACTCGCGCACGCAGGTCGGCAAGGAACTCGTCTGATACATCCTCGCCCAGCGCTTTGCGGACCTGGTCGGTTGGCATCTTGCTCAGGACGAGCGCTCCCTGGGCCATCTGCACCCAGTTGTCAGGCAAGTTGTTGCCGCCAAGGTGGGCGAGCGTAGCCGCGTCCAGGGTTCCGAGAAGTTCGAGCGCGTCGGCGGTGGTCGCCGCCTGAAGCCCACCGGCGCTGGTGACCATTGCGGCGCCAGGGCTGACGAGCTCGACGTGGTCGGCATACAGGAGCGCAGCCTTGACCAGCGTGACGTCATGACTCAGGTCGACCGGCACGCTGCGCGCGACGGTCGGCTGGGTCACGACGACCACGCGGAGCTGTGCGCCGGAGTCGACGAACCGCACCCGCTTCGGACGGTTGCGCCGGCTCTCTCGGCGTGACGGCTTACTCACGACTGCAGTCTGGCAGCGGCAGCCGACAGCAGGACATTCAACCGCTCATTAGTGCCTGGCCGCTCGAGGTGGACTTCGCCGGACAGGGGTACCAGACCCCACGGAACCCGGGACACACCAGTTCACTTCGTGACGGCTGCGTGGGCTGGACTGGCGCCCGCGGGTGAACCCGACGCGGGCATGCTTCCGGTGTCTGAGCCAGCCGCTACCGTCGGTCCATGGGCACGATCCGCGAGAACGGTTACCGGATTTACGACAGCAAGTACAAACCCGGACGGGGCGGGAGGAGCAACCTCCTCTTCGACGACGACGGTGCGCTGAGCGGCCATGCTGACTTCCACGTTACCGACCGTGAGGAGAGCTCCGACGCGAGCGCTGTCGCAGACGAGGTCGTGGACTTGATCGTGAAGGTGCTCGCGGCGGCCGGAGCCGTCGCGGTGTCGTATTTGGCAGCCCAGGGGGTCCGGCGTGCGGTGCTGAACGCTCGCGCCAAGCGGGACAAGCAGGACGCGGCCGCCGAGTCGACTACCGAGCTCGAGGCTGGCGAGGAGGCTGCGGTGCTGGTAGCCGACGAGGATCTCGAATCGCCTGCGCCCGCCGAGGAACATGACGCGGACGACCTGCTCATCGAGGAGATACACGCCGTCATCCAGGACAGCGAGGGCTCAGTGCAGGACTACCGGGACCGGCGAGCTGTCGCCGTCGAGCAGAGCACGTTCGATGACGCGCGCGCCACCCGCTCCACGAAGCGGCGCTCGACGCGCGGGTAAGCCGCGGCACGGCCACTGCTTGGGCTGCTCGGCGACGAGATTCTCGACCTGGTCGGCCTCGTCGCCATCCACGACCCGGCACGCCGGCGCCGCCCAGTCTGGACCGAGCCGCTAGGTCGAACCCGCCCCGCAACGCGATCGCGAGCGCCCCGGCCGCGGCTGACCGCGACCGCCTTACTTTGAGTGCCGGCGCGAGTAGGGCCTTGCCGGTCAAAGTAGCCCGCTTGCGAGCGGTCAATCTGTCCCGCATCTCGACAACCGTTTGTCGAGATGCAAGATAGTTCGACTCAAGGGAATCGGGCTCGGATACTCTAAGTACGACCTGGCAGGCGGCCCGGGGAGTGCGCGGCCACAACTGGCGGCGCGGTGCTCACGTCTCGTCGCGTGGCTGGCCCTGCGGCCGGAGCCGGTGGACCCGGTGCGACACCGCCACATGAGTTCCCACAGTTCACCCCGCGGGCTGCGCCCCCAAATGACCCTAGGTACTCGATCGTCGAGTGTGAGGCGGATGACGACGCTCGGTCGAACGGCGACCGGCGCCTTCTGCGGGCAAGTTAGCGTGCGCCGTCATCATCAGGCGCCCCCAAGTGACCCTAGGGCGACCTGCGCAGACGCACGTTCTACAGCGGTCGCAGGGCCTAGCGCGGGCCAAATGGGTCCGGATGGGTGCGCGGTCGCCCCGACACGCGTCGCGCGGAGTCCTGTCCGGGCCTACAAGTCGGCGAGCACCTGGTAGCGACGTCGAAGGTCAGCCACTTTCACGGGATCCATCGGCTTCTGCAGAGCAAGGTGCAGCCGGCTCGTGGTGCGAAGGGGGCTGATGCACCGACATCCGGCGGGCCGACGAGAGCCCATGGGGCGGGGGCCGGTCAGTGCCGCACAGGCTGACCACCGCGCGAGATGCGCCGAACGGGGGACAAAGGCGAGGACGAACCCGGCAAGTCGGGGCAGCACCCGTCAAGGCGTGTCAGAGGTGCTCAGTACGTTCCAGGTCAACGCCACCTGGGCGCCCTAAGGAGCATCGTGAAGCTCACGCTGTTCGACGCGGAGGACCCCTCCGACGCGTACCGCACCCGCCTCGAAGCGTTCCTCGCGCCGGTCGCGGCCAACGCTGCCGCCGTGCACGACGACACCGACACCGCCCTGGCGATCGCCGAAGAGGTGTACGAGGCGTACGGCGACATCGACTCCGCCCGCGGTCTGACCCGCGCCCAGCTCGTCGAACGGTGCAAGCGGGTGTGCCCCGACACCGCGCTCATCGACGAGCGCATCGGGGTGTTCATCCGCATGGGGATGCTGCACCTGCCCAAGACCTCACAGCAGCGGTACCTGTTCAACCCCGAAGCCGCCGCTGCGCTGGCCGTGTTCGGGCGGCTCGCCGAAGACGGCGGCGTCCAAGAGCTCCTGACGTTGCTGGACCGGACCGCGGACGCCATCACCGCCGGGACCGCGACCCAGGCGACCGTCAGCGCCGCGCTGCGCAAGATCCGCCGGATGTTCTCAATTCACACCGCGCACCTGCGTCGCCTCGTCGCTGACGAACCGCACGCCGAGCTCATCGCGCAGCGTCGTCACCACCGTGCCGCCGACCGGTTGCTGCGCGATGCGAAGCACCTCATCGAGCAGGTCACCACGCGCCACCCCGATCTCGCGTCGGCCGGGGACCGGGTCATCTTCGAGGCGACCCAGTACACCCAGGCCGTGCAGAACCTGATGGAACGGCTCCTGGACGAAAGCGGCCGGCGTCGAGACTTCTCCATGCTCGACCCCGAGCAGTATCGCACCGCCGCGCAGACGTGCACCGTCACCGAGCTCGCGGTGCCGTTCGAGCGGGTGCTGTTCGACCCGCCGCACCCGGCCGTGGACGTCGCCGCCGTGCTCGACCTGCTCGACACCGTGCGGCCACGGCCCGTGCGTAAACGGCCCGTGCGGACAGAGGCCATCGACACCGGTCCCGACCCTGTGGACGCGGCCCGGGAACGTAAGGAACGGAACCTCGCGCAACGAGTCGCACGTGCCGAAGCGGCGTTGCAAGGCCAGCAGGATGTCGACCTGACCAGCCGGCTGCAAGGTGCCGGGTGGCCCTCGGCCGGGCAGATGGTCGTGGACCTCATAGCGTTGGACGCCGACCCCGACCAGCCGTACACGATCACGATGTCCGACGCGCTGCTCGTCGACGTTGACGGCTCCGTCACCTACCTCAGCCCCGTCACCGTGCACCGCGCCGCACCCGCAGGCGGCATCGACACCCCGGCACCGAACGAGCACACCGACGAGACGGTGGGGACCTCATGAGCAACCTGAGCGGGCTGACCGCCGCACAACGTGTCGCCGCCGCCCGGGTGCTGCTGACGGTCCCCGCCGGTGACGAGGTGCACCACGACACCGCGCACAGCGCTCGGACCGTCGTGGATGTCACCGGTGGCCGAGTGACCCTCGGGTGGGACCCGCTGACCGAGGGTGTGTGGTTCGGCGACGGCATGGACCAGGTGCGCACCACCCACAAGCTGTCCAAGCCCCTGCTCGGAGTCCTGGCCGCGTGCGTGCGCTGCTGCTGGCCTGACCCGGACAAGCCCTTGTACCCCGGGGTGGCGACCACCCGCGCCAAGGTGCTCGTGGCGTACGGGACGCTCGGGTCCGCGACCGACGACGCCGGCAGCACCGAGATGGCCTCCCGACACGCCAAGGGCGCGCTCAAGACGCTGGAAGCTGCCGGGCTCATCGAACCGGGCGACGGTGAGGACACGTTGCGGCTCGGACCGTTGGTCGCGACGTGGCCCGCGCGCGACGAAGACCTGTTGCGCGCCCACTGGCACCGGCTGCCGGCCGTCCCCACCGTGGGGAGGCACACCGCATGAGTACCCACCTGGACGACCTGACCGAAGCGCAACGCCAGGACGTGTACGCCGCCGTGCGCATCTTGGACGAAGCCGAGCAGCCCGTACCCCGGCACCTCGTTCGTGCCGTGACCGACCAGACCCTTCGCGGCGCCCTGGAACGAACCCTGGCCGCCTCGGGGCGGGTGCTGCTGGAAACACCCGCAGGGTTCACCAGCGGGTACGACGACACCACCCGCCACGCACTCACGAGCCGAGGGATCGGGGTGCTGCCCGACACCGACCGGGCCATTCTGACCCTGGTGCTGCTGTGGTCGGTTGCCATCCCGCGCGCTCTAGGGACCATCCCTGCCGAAGCGCACTGGACCGTGGGGGAGCCCGTTGACCCGAAGATGTTGATCGCGCGCAGCAAGCTACCCGACACGACCGCCAGGGCCGCGATCACGCGCCTGCGCGCGGCCGGGATCCTCGGGTGGGGGACCAACCGGTGGCTGGTGCCCGGGCCGGCGTTCCACCGGTTGACCGCCCGCGTCCAAGAAGACCTGTTCCAAGACCTCGTCCTGCTCGCAGAACCGAACGGGCCGTTGGCTGAGTCCATCAAGCGTCGCCGCGCGACCCGCTCCGGAGGTGCCCTGACATGAGCACGATGACCGCCACATCAGCGGTGTCCGTCACCGACCGGGGGGTTATCGGCGGCCGCGAGCTCGTCGCCATCCAGACGATCGACATCGCCCGGCTCACCCCGCACGTCACACCGATCGTGTCCGGGGCGTTCATCGCGATCTCCGGTCGTGGCCCCAAGGGTGACTCCAACGGGTCCGGCAAAACCAGCTTCCAGGCGGCGGTCACGGTGCTGCTGGCCGACCCGCAGTGGCGGTTCGACATCAACGGCGGAGCCCTCGCGGCCGGGCTGCTGTTCCAGGCGGCCTCGGCCGGGTTGGACGTGTCGTACTCCGCCGACCACGGCTACATCATCGGGGTGTTCGCCGACCCGGACTTTCCGATGCCAGACACGTCGGTGACGGTGTGGGTGCGATTGCAGACCACCAGCCCGCACCTGACGGTGCGCTCCACCCAGGGCATCGTTGTCGTGGACGCCGACAACGACGACGCCCGGTACAAGCAGGCGAACGACCTGTGGGCGTCGCTGCCGAAGTCGTCGCAGTGCTCGGCACGCAAGATGTCCGAGACCCTGTACGGCGACGCACCCCGGTGCCTGGCGTTCCTGGACACCCCGCTGCGCAAGGCCGCGCCGTCCCTGCTGTCGCAGGCGATGACAGACATGAGCCCGACGGACATCGGGCAGGCGCTCATCGACCTGGCCGGGATGCGGCACTCGTTCGACGCAGAGCATGACCAGCGCAACAAGCTCGCCGGCATGGAACGCGAACTCGTCGAGGCGCGCGTCAGACACCAGGAGCAGTTGCGGGTCGAGGATGCCGAGCTGGCCGCCATCAGGAACCGGGCCAAGGCCAGGGACCGGTTGACGTACGGGGCGCACATGTGGCGGTTGCACTTCGCCAAGCGCCTCATCGACGCGATACCTGAACACGCCCGCCTCACCAACGAGCTCGCCGACGCCAACGACACGATTCGGCTCGCGAAGGGCGAGGTTGACGTCGCGCGGGCGGCGTTGACGACGGTGAAGAACGACCAGGACGCCCAACGCCGTGAACGCCAGGTGAAGGACGTCATGGAGCAGGCACGTGGGGCCGTCGAGCGGATCGACGCGGCCGTCAGCGAGTGGCGCGGACGCATCAACGGCGCGGACGAGAAGCGCCCCGCGTTGCAGCATGCGGCCCACGGGTGGGACGGCACCACCGTCCAGGACGCCACTGCTCAGCACGCCGCCGCCGTGGACGCGCGCGCGACGGCGAAGGTGCACGCAATCCAAGCCCGGGAACGTGTCACGGCTGCGAACGGCGCGTTGGAGCAAGCCAAGACCGGTCGCAGCCCGCACACCACGAACGTCATCGACGCGCTGCAAGCCGCCGGTGTCGGGTGCGTCGGCCTGGCTGACACCGTCACGCTCGACGAGACCGCACGCGCGTACTGGGAGCCGCTGCTCTGGCCGTGGCGCGACGCGATCGTCGTTTCCGGTGACCAGCTCAGCGCGGCAGTCCGTGCGGTCGCGCACCTGCCCGGCACCACCCTCGTGGCTGCTGACGACGCGACCCGCACCGCGGCTGCACCTGCCGGTGTGCAGTCCGCTGCACCGTTGGGTGCGTTCCTGAGCACGCTCGCGGCCCGGTCCCGGCACGAGCACGACCCGCACCGCACGCACGATCTCGACGCAGGCATCGTCACCGTCGGCGGGTTCGACGCACCCGTCACCGGCAGGGACGCCCGTGTCGCCCAGGCGCAAGCCGCCCTGGACGCCGCCGTGAGTGAAGCAGACGCCAAGGTTGGCGAGCTCGCCGCCGCGGAGCGGAACCTGACCGAGGCGGAGCGGCGGTTGGAGGTCGCGACGGCGGCGCACGACCTCGCGGCACTCGAGGCCGCCATCACTGTGATGCACGAGCGGATCGAGGAGGCGGCCAAGCCGCGCCCGGCCACGTTCGCGGAGTACGAGGCCGCCGAAGCGCAATGGAAGGTCGCCGTCGCGGCCGTCAGCGGGCACCAGAGCCGTGTCCTGGCTGCCGAGATGGCGCTCAACGGCCGCGAGAAGGAGCACGCCGACGCCGTCGACGACCGCGCCCGGGTGCAGACGCGGCTCGACAAGCTGAACATCACGTACTGGACGCTCGGGTGGGGCGGCACTGTAGAGGACGCGCAGGTCGCTCTCGACGCCGAACCTGAGGACGTGCGCAACCTCAAGCACGAGACGATCCGTCACCGTGCGACCGACGCGCTCGCCGAAGCGATCGACGCGTACGGGCACGACACCGACCTGTCCGACGACATCGCCGCCATCAAAGGCCGACGCTCCGAGCTAGAACCCGAAGAAGGCCGCGAGGAAGGGGCCGGTAAGCCGTTCCCGCCGTCGTTCGCCGAGCTGGCTTTGCCCTTGCAGACCCGGTTGGACGGGTCGGCCGAACGTGACCTGGTCATCGGCGCCGGGATTGAACGTGACCGAGCGCACCGCGAGCAGACCTTGGCGGAGCTCACCACCGAGATGCACGGTGCGTCGCGTTCGCTCACGGAGGTGCAGGACATGATCGAGCGGTCCGTCGAGTCACGGTTCGCGCGGATGAGCACGGCGTTCAACACGTTGACGATCCAGCACGGCGGATTCGGTGGTGAGCTTCTCGTCGTCTCCGAACGACCCGAGACCGCGACCGGGGCGTGGAAGTGGCGGGTCACCCCGCAGTGGCGTCGGGCACGCGGGGCGAAGATGGTCAGCTACCAGCAGGCCGCCAACGGTGCGCAGATCAAGGTCGCCGCGTTCCACGTCACGTTGTCCGCGTTGATCGCCGGTGACCCGGACGCGCGCGCCGGGCAGGTCCTGGTCATCGACGAGCTCGGCAACTCCCTGGGGGACGTGAACCGGCGCGACGTGCTCAAGTCGTTGCAGTCCGTCGCGGAAAGCAATCGGGTCACGATCCTCGGGGTGTGCCAGGACTCCGTGCTCGACGACGCGGTGACCGCCTCTCGTGAGCTGTTGTGGTTCACCCACGCGTCCGTCGATCACCCGTACAACCAGCCGGTCAAGGCGTGGGGGTACGACGACGAGCGGCGACGGGTCGACCTGCTCGGTGAGCAGGTGCGCGCCGGACGACCGTGGCTGTGAGCGAGGACGCCGTCGAGCGTTCACCCGACGGGCGCCGACGGGTGTCGTGGGCGGACCCGAGCGACCAGGTGCGTGCGGTGCTGCCGCGTGTGGTCAGGAACGGGGAAGGTCGCGACCCTCTGGACCGGTACGGGCGCGTCAAGACGGAGCGGCTATGGCTCGTGGCGAACGACCCACCGGCGCGGGACGCCACCGACCTCACTCTGGGCGACTCGGACTGGAACTGGGTCCTCGGAGCGGACCGGCGCGGCTGGGACGTGGTCCGCAAGCGGTGGGGAACCGGTGCGCTGGACGTAGCGATGGCGTTGGTCAGCGCCGGTGTGGTCGAGCTCGACGTGCACACCGCACCGGCAGGACGTCGCGACCACCGGCCCGCCGGCTGGGTGCTCTCCTCGCAGTGGTCGCAGCACCGGAAGCAACGCGTCCAGCAACGCGAGAACGAGCGGCTCACGGTGGCACGTGAAGCGTCCGACCTGGCCGACGAGGTGGAGGGCCTCGACCGTTCCCTCGCGCAGGCGCTGCGGGCCACCGCTGGGCACACCGTCACGACGCGGGTGCTGCTCGCGGCCGGCCGGGATCTGCTCGACGGGGTGGCGCACGACGGGCCGCGCGCCTTCTCCCAGGTCCACTTCGAGAACACGAAAGCTCGTGAGGACGCGCATAAGCTGCTGCGGGACGCCGGTGTCAGTGACGAGACGATTACGCGGCTTGGGCTGGCGCGTTCACCGCACGTCGGCCTCGGTGGGGCGCTTGTCGTCCCGGGGTTGGACTTGACGATGTTCGCCGGTCCGGTTCGCCTTCGCGCGACCGGGAAGGATTGGGGGACCCGGCTGGGTGCGGACGCGACGGCGTTGGTGCTGGTGGAGAACCTTCAAGCGGCCGAGACCGTGTGCGACCGGTTCGGCGATGTCGCGGTCATCTGGTTCGCCGGGCAGCCAGCCGACACCGTGCTGGACGTGTGCCGGCCGTTGACCCACGAGGCCGCCGACCGGGGCATACCGGTCCTGCTCGCACCGGACGCCGACCTGGGAGGGGTGTACATCGCCCGGCGGCTCGCGCCGGCCTTGCGAGCCGGGCACAGCCCCACCGTCATCGATGTAGGGCAGTGGGCTCCGGCACCGACCCGGGCGTTCTCCGCGACCTCACAGGCGGCTTTGGTCAACCTCGCCCAGGACCCGAACCCGTGGGTGGCACGGTTCGCGGGGGACGTGCTCGAGCGTGGGTTCCCGGTGGAGCAGGAAGCCGCCATCCGGCGAGGGCTGGCGGCGACGCTGACCGCTCTCAGGGCAGACCGCTCGCCGAGGGGCTCGCAGACTGCACACATTGACTGGTGACCGATCGCGACCGGTAGCCGGTCAAAGTACGACGCTCAGCCCCGGTCAATCTGTCCTACATCTCGACAATAGTCTGATTACCCGCCGTCGAGGGCACTCGCGTACCTGTCGATGGCGTGCCACCACCAGATGTCGAGATGGTGTGACCAATCGGACTGGATGGTCTGGCTGCGCATTCGATCCCGTTCGCAATTGCGTTCTACGTTGGCCGAGCAGGGTAGTGATCGACCCGGCGGTGAACCATGCACGCGGTTCGGGCGCGGAGTGCGTCAGTCTTGTGCAGGCACGGTCACGCACGGGCTGACTGGTCCCGTCGTGACGCCTGCGTCGACCCACACGCGAGAGCCGTCCGTTCCGATGCTGCCGTCGTCGTGGTGCACGTCGGGTAGCGGGACGATGGACGCTGCGATGACCAGGATGCCGTCGTCGGGCACGGCGCCGGGCGGGAGGATGACGCGAAACGAGTGGTCGCCGGCGATGCTGACCGCGAGGCCAGGGGAGTCGAGGGGTGTGTATCGGCCGGGTGCGCACCGACCCCCGTCCTGCACGTAGGTCACATCGGCGGTGATGCCCTGTGCGGCGAGTTCGCGCTCAAGTCCGGCCGCATCCTCGATGCGGTTCACCTGCACGTCGACAGCACCGTTGCCGGTTCGGCTCACCGCCCACGCAGGGTCGGCCTGCAGGGTCGGGACCAGGACCGCTGTGCTGGCGATCGCGGCAGCCGCCGTGGCGGCGATGGCCCACGGACTCCGATGGCGAGCCCGATGCACAGGTGGAAGAACCGGCCGATGCTGGTCGCGCTCGACGAAGGTTCGCAGCTCGGCCAGGAGTCGGCTCTCGAAGGCGTCCAGCTGGGTCATGACGATCCTCCGGAGGGCGTGAGGGCGCCCTGGCGCAGACGCACCCGAGCGCGATGGAGCCGCACGCGCGCGGCCACGGTGGTGATCCCGAGTACCTCAGCCACCTGCGTGAGGGGCAGTTCGTCGACGACAACCAACTCGACGACATCGCGAAGCGCGTCCGGTAGCGCCACCAGTCCGTCGTGCAGGCCACGAGCCCTGGTCGCGGCGTCGATCTGCTCCTGCAACCGCTCGTACGCGTCGGCGTCGACCAGTGCGCGTCCATCCACTCGGCGCATAGCCTCGCGCTCCTGCCCGACGGAGCGATGGTGGGCCGCGACGACGTGCCGGGCTATACCGATGAGCCATGCCACGGGTCGGCCCGCGTCAGGACGGTAGGAGGCCGCCGACTCGATGGCCCGCACGAACACATCGGCTGTCAGGTCCGCCACGACGAAGGGGTCACGGGTACGCCGAGCGATGAACTGCTCGACGTCCCGCACGTGCGCGCGATAGATCGCCTCGAGGGCGTCGCTGTCGTGCCCGATCCGGGCGCACACGCCCGAGAGGTCAGGCGCCGAGGCAGTGCTCATGTCCCCTCTTGCTTCTGCACGACCGAAGCGTTACATCCTCGGTGGCAGCGTCCACGTCAGGGAGCCCAACCGGGCGGGTGCACTCGCGACGTGGGCGGGCGGGTGGCCGCCATCGCAGAGCGGACCCACGCGATACGGCCGGCTGCCACGAGGACCTCGAGCGACTGGGGACATGCACGCGATGCGAGCAGCGGCGATCCGCTCCCAGCGCCCGGATCGCCGGTGCTCGACGTCCTTCAGGTCCGCCCCTGGCGACCTCGAGGTAGTGGCTGCCGAGTAATGCCCGCTGACCTCGAGGCCACCGTCCGTACATTGGCGGCGCCAGGCCGAGACCTGCAACGAGTCAAAGTACGACGCTCGAGCCCGGTCAATCTGCTTTGCATCTCGACACCTACTTTGAAAATCCGCGACAGGTTTATTAAGTAGGGCGCGTGAACTAATCGGTTGTCGAGATGCAAGCAAGATGGTCTGACTGAACGGCGTCGATGGTCCGACTGTCTGAAGCATCGCCGGGCCGGTGTGTTGGCCCTAGGACGCCTGGCGCCGTCGGGCCGCCTTCCGCACTGCGATGACGGTGACGGCAAGCAGGCCGGCCACCGCGCACACGGGCATCAGGAACATCAGGGCGAGGATGAGCATCCCGTCTGCGGGCTCGATGCTGATGCAGCTCATGGTCGGGTGCTGGCACGTGGGGGCGTCCGTGGTCAGCGACAGGACGACCCAGCCCACGAGTACAACCACAGCGGGGAGTGCCCAGGTCAGTCCGAGAGCCCACAGGTACGGCTTCAGACCGTTGCTGATCCGGATCCGCTCGGGCGGCACGGGGACGTCGAGCTTCAAGGCCGTTCCCTTCCGGAGCGTCGTCGTGGTGCGTGACGTGTCGAGTGTGCCGTAGATCGGCACTACGTCCCGGGTCGGTTCTCGAGAGCGTCGACGGGGTCATGTCCCGGACGATGTCGGCGTGCTCTGGAGCGAGCAATCGTGACGCACCGGCCACGGAGACGTCCCTCATGCAACGAGCGGACCGCGCGGCGATTCTCCGTACTTCGACATGCCGGTGCTCTGTGCGCCCTGTTGGTCAAGGTAGCCCGCACAGGATCGGTCAATCTGCGCCGCATCTCGACAAAGGGCGTCGATAGTCTGACTACGGGCGCGCTTCATCCGGCAGTCCCCCCGGCTGGTGCGGCCGCGCGGTCGTTGAATGTCGAGATGCAAGATACCTTGACTAAGCAGCGTCGATAGTCTGACTAGACGACCGTGCAGCACGGCATCGACCTGCTGCTCACGACAGCCGATCGTTGCGTCATCATCTGCAGCGGTGCCCGACTGTGACCGATCGGCGCTAGTCAGCGTCTGGGTCGTCGGTCTCGGCGGCGATGATGCCCGGATCGAAGGGTGCCCAGTTCTTGTCGAGAGGTTGCGTCGCGCTGTCCGGCAGCTCCGTGCCAAGGTCGGCGAAGCACAACTTCACCTCGTGCTCGTAGGCCTCTTCCGCAACGACCCGAACGGTCCAGACGTCCGGGGAGACGGTCAGCAACCCGCGCTTATCCATCTCGCGGATGTTCTCCAGGACGTTGACGGCCTCGACCATCAGATGGGCGACGAGTGGGACAGCCGCTCGGAAGCGTTCGCCTACACCCCAGCGCTTGGTCCGGTCACTCAACCCTCTCACGGGACGATCCGAGGCCCCGGCCATATCCGGGTGCGGCCGACGTTGCGCTCTGCTAGACCTGGGCGGACGGCCGACCCCCGCGTGGGAGGCACGCGAGAGCGGCCGCAGGGGGCACCGATGTCACGTGTGCTGTGGACCGTCTGGCTCGCCGGGGTCACCGACTCCGACAACTACTACAAGTCGACGACGGTGCGCTTCCTGCCCACCGACGTGGTCGCGACCATCGCGGTGTCCGCGTTCCGGGCCGAGCTTCCCGCCCGGGACAACCTCATCCGGCCCGAGGTCGACGCCTGGATCACCGAGGAGATCCCCGCTGACCAGTGGGGCTCTCACCGGTACGGGTCCTCGAACTCCCGCTGGGCGGACGGCATCAGCGAGGTGACGTTCAACATCCGGGTGTCGCGGGCGGCCACCGCCGCCACGGGGATCGTGCACGACCGCCGCGACTCGGTCTCCAGCACACGCGCCGCACAGGTGCTCGACCGGGCACTGGTGGACCGGGACACCGGCGCCATCCACCGCCTGCACACCGATATCACCCTGGAGGGCGCGACCCCCGTCGACGTCGAGGCGCTCGAGGCGGTCCTGATACGTGGGACCCGTCTGAGCGTGGTGGGCGCGGAGCCCCTCTCCGACGAGGCGGGCGTGCTCGCACCGCGCTACGACCCCGACCGGGATCGCGTCGTGTTCAAGCCGCCGTCAGCCCGCGGCACCTGACCCGGCCGAGGCACGTGCCCGAGGGCGTCGAGACGCCCGCAGTGGGGGGGCCGGCGAGGGCTGAGCCGCGGTCCGCAGGCCAGCTGCCACGGGCTCCGCTACCGCGTCTGGTCCCTCTGACAGCGTGCCGGGTCCTCCGTACTCTGACCGACGGCGGCGCCGAGTGCCCTCGGCGCCCATCCGCGCCAGGACCGTGCCGAGGGGCAGTCGTGGCCCCTGCCCGGGATCATTGACCACCCACGTCTCGACGTCGTCGCCGTCGTCCTCGTGGTGCTCGTCCTCCCACGGCTCCCGTCGTGGCTGGCTTGTCGGTGCTCGGACCTAGTGTGCGGAGCATGACGCGGTATGTCGACGAGGATCTGCACGGTGCGGAGTTCCGCGAGTGCGATCTGACCGGGGCACGCCTGATCGGCGTCGTCATGCAGGATGCCGTGATCGACGGGTTCGTCACCAACCTCGTGGTGAACGGTGTCGAGGTCAGCGAGTACGTCGAGGCAGAGCTCGACCGGCGTCATCCGGTGCGGGTGCTGATCCGCTCCGAGGACCCTGCCGATCTGCGCGAGGCATCCCGTCAGCTCCATGCCGGCTGGGCCGCCACGATCGAGCGGATCCGCCGTACGCCCGGCATCGAGCGCCGCAGCGTGAACGACGAGTGGTCGGCGGTGCAGACGATGCGCCACCTGGTCTTCGTCCATGACTCGTGGTTCCGCCGCTGCTGCCTGGGTTCGACGGAGCTGTTCACGCCGATGGGCATCGGGACGACCGTCGAGCCCTACCGTGGGGCGCACGGGCTTGACCTCTCGCTCGACCCGGCCCTCGACGAGATCGTGAGCGTGCGTGATGCACAGGCTGCCGAGCTCGAGGCCTGGCTCGACGAGGTCACCGCTGTGCAGCTCGCAGCGCGAGCGCCGGTGCCCGACGACGACGTCTGGCCGCCGTACGCCCGGGGACGCTCGGTGCGGCAGTGCCTCGGCACGGTGCTCAACGAGACCTTCGAGCACCACCGCTTCTGCGTCCGCGACCTCGACCTGATCGAGGCACAGGAGGCTGAGTAGGACCGGCTGCCGACCCACGGCCAGCCCACACCCGCCGCGTCGACATCCTGTCGCGGTCTTCATCGCCGCGGGTCGCGACGAGCTCCTGCCGTGTGCACCAAGAGGCCACGAACGCACGGAGCGCGTCGTGACCTCTTGGTGCATTCCGGCGTGATGACGGGAGCGGGTGGTACGAGCTCTTACCGCCGGCGGTAGCTCGCCCCACGCCCCCGCCAGCCGCCGTTCACCGGCGACGCGCCGCCGACTCCTCCCAGGTGCAGTGCGGCGAAGAACAGGCCGAGGAACATCAGCGTCTGTGGGGTCAGGGCGTCCCCGACGTTCGCCTCGACGAGGTCGAGGAGCAGGGCGAGGGCGAAGATCGCGGCAGCGACGAGCGCGAGCATGGGCACTCCAAGGGGGGAGGGGTCCGGAGGGTCGGATTTCTGGTGATTCGACAGCACCGGGATCATGGCCCACGGTCACGAGCGCCGCGACTTGGCGGGGGGATCCGGGGCTCGAGGTCCTCAGGTGAAGGGCGCGACGGTTGTCGAGATGCACGATCGCTCGAGAATCGTGCCCCCTCGCCGAGCAGGGCCCTCAACGGTGGGCCGTCACGGTGACGACCAGCTCGCCCTCGCTGTCGTGTACGCTCGCAGATCACATACCGGACGGTCGGTCTGTGACCCGACCTCACGGAGAGGCGTGCGATGCAGCGGTTCGAGGGCAGGGTCGCCCTGGTCACCGGCGCGAGCCGCGGCATCGGGTTCGCGATCGCCGAGCGGCTCCTCGCCGAGGGCGCGTCCGTGGTCCTCACGGGTCGCAAGCAGGACGCGCTCGACGCCGCCGTCGCCGCCCTGTCGGCCCACCGCGGAGCCGAGCGGGTGCTGGGCGTTGCCGGGAAGGTCGACGACCCCGACCACCGCGCCGCGGCGATCGCCGCGACGGTCGAGCGGTTCGGGCGCCTCGACCACCTCGTGAACAACGCCGGCATCAACCCGGTCTACGGCCCGGCGCTGGAGATCGAGCTGGCGGCGGTGCACAAGATCCTCGCCGTCAACGTCGTCGCGGCCCTCGAGTGGACGCGTGACGCGGTCGGCGCCGGGCTCGGGACGGACGAGGGGGCGTCGGTGCTGAACACCGCGTCGGCCGCCGGGCTCACGGCCAGCCCCGGCATCGCGTTCTACGGCGTCTCCAAGGCCGGGCTCATCAACCTCACCGCGCAGCTCGCCGTCGAGCTCGCCCCGCGGGTCCGGGTCAACGCGGTGGCTCCCGCGGTCGTGCGGACCAGGCTCGGCTCCGCCCTCTACGAGGGTCGCGAGCAGGAGGTCGCCGCGCGCTACCCGCTGCGCCGGATCGGCGAGCCCGTCGACGTCGCCGGCCCCGCGGCGTTCCTGCTGTCCGACGACGCCGGCTGGGTGACCGGTCAGACGCTCGTGATCGACGGTGGCGCCTCCGTGGCGCCGATGGGGTGAGGATGTGCGGATGAAGCAGACGAGCGTGGTGGACGACGTGACCCGGGCGGCGGTCGAGCTCTTCGCGTCCCGGGGGTACGCGAACACCTCCGTGCAGCAGGTGGTCGAGGCGGCAGGCGTGACCAAGGGCGCGCTGTACCACTACTTCCAGTCCAAGGACGACCTGCTGTTCGGCATCTACGAGCGTCTGCTGTCGCTCCAGACCGAGCACCTCAACGCGATCGTCGGGCGCGGCGAGCCGACCGCCGAGACCCTGCGCGCGGTGTGCGTCGACGTCATCGAGACGTCCGTCGACCACCTGCTCGAGGGCACCGTGTTCTTCCGCAGCGCGCACATGCTCTCGGCGCCGCGCCAGCAGGAGGTGACCCGCCGCCGCCGCGCGTACCACGACACCTTCGCCGGCCTCATCGAGGCAGGTCAGGCCGAGGGCCTGTACCGCACCGACGTCCCCGTCGCGGTGCTCGTCGCGCACTTCTTCTCGGACGTGCACTACCTCTCCCACTGGTACAGCCCCGAAGGCCCGGAGGACAAGACCGTGCTCGCGAACCAGCTCACCGACCTGTTCCTCGTCTCGATCTCGGCCGCGTCGGCCGGGCGGGCCGGGTCAGCCCCTGCGGCCCGGCCGCACGCCGCCTCCGCGGTCGAGGGCTGACCGCCGTGCGCGCCTGGCACGTCACGGCCCACGGTGAGCCCGCGGACGTCCTGCGGCTCGTCGACCTCCCCGACCCCGTCGCGGGTGACGGGCAGGTGCTCGTGCGGGTGCGGGCGGTCGCCGTGAACTTCCCGGACGTGCTGCTCGCGCGCGGGGAGTACCAGGTGCGTCCGCCGCTGCCGTTCGTGCCGGGCATCGAGCTGTGCGGGGAGGTCCTCGCGGTCGGCGCCGGCGTCACGCACGTGGACGTCGGGCAGCGCGTCGTCGGCTCCCACATCGGGGTGCTCGCCGAGCTCGCGGTGCTCGACGCCCACGAGGTCTTCCCGGCGCCGGACGCGCTCGACGACGCCCAGGCGGCCGCCTTCACGATCGCCTACCAGACCGGGTGGTTCGGGCTGCACCGGCGTGCGGCGCTCCAGCCGGGGGAGACCCTGCTCGTGCACGCCGCGGCAGGCGGGGTCGGCACCGCGGCGGTCCAGCTCGGCGCCGCGGCCGGCGCCCGCGTCATCGGGGTCGTCGGGAACGCCACCAAGGCCGACGCCGCACGCCGCGCCGGGGCGCACGTCGTCATCGACCGGTCCGTGCAGGACGTCGCGGACGCGGTGCGTGCCGAGACCGGCGGCGCCGGGGCCGACGTCGTGTACGACCCCGTCGGCGGGGACGCGTTCGTCGCGTCGACGAGGTGCGTCGCGTTCGAGGGGCGGATCGTCGTGGTCGGGTTCGCCGGCGGGACCATCCAGGACATCCGTGCGGCGCACCTGCTCGTGAAGAACTACACCGTGCACGGTCTGCACTGGGGGCTCTACGCGCGCGTCCGCCCGGACCTCGTCACCGCCGCCCACGTCGAGCTGACCCGGCTCGCGGACACCGGCGCCGTCGTCCCGCAGGTCAGCGACGTGGTCCCGTTCACCGACGCGGCCGCCGCGGTCGCCCGGCTCGCCGGCGGGAGCACGACGGGCCGCCTCGTGGTCCGCGTCCAGGACTGACGACCGGGCCGGGACCGCGCACGGACCGGGTGGGTGCCGGGCGTCCATCACCACCGACCGCACGGGGAGACGACGATGACGCAGCTCCACGGACGGGTGGCCCTCGTCTCCGGCGGGGCCCGCGGCCTCGGTGCCGCGTACGTGCGGGCCCTGCACGGCTGCGGCGCGAGCGTCGTCATCGCGGACCTGCTCGACGAGGAGGGCACCGCGCTCGCGGACGAGCTCGGGGAGCGCGCGCTGTTCGTGCACCTCGACGTGACGTCGGAGAGCAGCTGGGCGGTCGCGGTGGAGGCCGCGGTGGGGCTCGGCGGGGTGGACGTGCTGGTCAACAACGCCGGGATCGCGAACGCCGGCCGGATCGAGCGGTACGGCCGGGAGAAGTGGGACGCCGTGATCGCGGTCAACCTCACGGGCACCTACCTCGGGGTGCGCGCGGTCGTGCCCGTCATGAAGGCGGCGCGCAGGGGGTCGATCATCAACATCTCCTCGGTCGAGGGGATGCGCGGCGACGCGGGTCTGCATGGGTACGTCGCGTCGAAGTTCGGGGTGCGCGGGCTCACCAAGTCCCTCGCGGTCGAGCTCGGAGCCGACGGGATCCGGGTCAACTCGGTGCACCCCGGCTTCGTGCTGACGCCGATGACGGAGCGGCTCGACGTGACGCTCCAGCGGATCCCGCTCGGGCGGCCCGCGGTGCCGGCCGACGTCGTGGGCGCCGTGCTGTTCCTCGCCGGCGACGAGTCCGCGTACGTGACGGGCATCGAGCTCGTGGTCGACGGCGGCATGATCGCGGGCGTCCCGCACGCCTGACGGCGGTGCCGACCAGGCGTCGGGGAACGCATCCGAACCGAGGCATACCGTCCGGTCGGTTTCTCCGGTACTGTCGCAGCACGCCGACACGACGGAGTGCCGATGCCACCACGGGAAGCGCCCGCCCGCGCGGGTGCGATGCGACTGCAGGTCCGCGGACTGACCGTGCGCTTCGGCGGTCTCGCGGCCCTCACCGACGTCGACCTCGACGTCGCCGACGGCCAGGTCGTGGGCCTGATCGGGCCGAACGGTGCGGGCAAGACGACGGTGTTCAACGCCGTCAGCGGGCTCGTCCGCACCGCTGCCGGGACGATCACCGTCGCGGGCCGCCCCGCGCCCCACGCGCCCTCGGGGCTCGCACAGGCGGGCGTCGCCCGCACGCTCCAGGGTCTCGGGCTGTTCCCCGGGCTCAGCGTGCTCGAGAACGTCGAGGTGGGCGCACTGGGCCCCCCTGACCCCGCCGCCACCCCCGACGCCGCCACCCCCGACCCCGCAGCCCGCGCGCTCCGGGCGCTCGACGACCTCGGGATCGTCGACCGCGCCGCGCTGCCCGTCGGTGCGCTGCCCTACCCCGAGCAGAAGAAGGTCGCCCTCGCGCGCGCGCTCGTCGCCGGTCCCCGGCTCCTGCTGCTCGACGAGCCCGCGGGCGGGCTCGGCGCCGCCGACATCGCCGAGCTCGACACCGTCGTACGGCGGGTCGCCGCGACCGGGTGCGCGGTCCTGCTCGTCGAGCACCACGTCGACTTCGTCATGGGGCTGTGCGACCGGGTCGTCGTGCTCGACTTCGGGCGCGTCATCGCCGACGGCCTGCCCGACGACGTCCGCCGTGACCCCGCCGTCACCGCGGCGTACCTCGGGATCGAGGTGAGCGCCCCGTGAGCGCAGCCCTGAGCGTGCGGGACCTCGTCGTCGGCTACGGCGGCGCGCCCGTCCTGCACGGCGTCTCGTTCGACGTCGACGACGGCACCGTCGTCGCGCTCGTCGGCGGCAACGGCGCCGGCAAGACCACGCTGCTGCGGACCGTGTCCGGGCTGCTCGCGCCGTCGGCCGGCACCGTGCACCTCGACGGGCGGGACCTCGCCCGCGTCGGCGTCGAGGACCGCGTGCGCCGCGGGCTCGCCCAGGTGCCCGAGGGTCGCGGTGTCATCACCGAGCTCACCGTCGAGGAGAACCTGCGCCTCGGCGGGCTCTGGCGCCGCGACCCCGCCGGCCTGCGAGCCGCGCTCGCCGAGATGTACGCGCTCTTCGAGCCCCTCGAGCGACGCCGCACGACCCTCGGCCACCAGCTCTCCGGCGGCGAGCGGCAGATGCTCGCGATCGCCCGCGCGCTCGTCGCCCGGCCCCGCGTGCTCCTGCTCGACGAACCGTCGCTCGGCCTCGCGCCCCTCGTCGTCGCCCAGATCATGCGCGTGCTGCGCGAGCTGTGCGACCGCACCGGGCTCACCGTCCTGCTCGCCGAGCAGAACGTCGCCGGCGCGCTGTCCGTCGCCGACCACGGCCTCGTGCTCGGGCTCGGCGAGGTCGTCGCCTCGCGGCCCGCGGCCGAGCTCGCGCGTGACGACGCCCTCCGACACGCCTACCTGGGGTTCTGATGGACAGGTTCGTGTTCCTGCTCGGCACCGGGCTGGCCCGGGGCACGCTGTTCGCGCTGCTCGCACTCGCGCTCGTGCTCATCTGGCGCTCCACCCGGATCGTCAACTTCGCCGCCGGCGCCATGGCGATCGTCGGCGTGTACGTCGGGGTCGCCGTCACCGGCCTGACCGGCAGCTACTGGTGGGGTCTGCTCGCCACCGTGCTGGCCGGCGGGCTGGTCGGCCTCGTCGTCGAGCGCGGTCTGCTGCGGTTCGCGTCGGCCCGGTCGCCGCTGTCCGGGGTCATCCTCGCGATCGGCCTGGTGATCGTGCTGCAGTCGCTGCTCGGCATCGCGTTCGGTCAGCAGCACGAGCCCGTCCCCGCACCGTTCAGCGACCGGCCGCTGCGCGTCGGCGGGGTCCCGCTGCTCTCGCCGTACGACGTGTTCGTCGTCGTCGTCGCGCTCGGGCTCATGGCGGTCCTGCGGCTGCTGTTCGTGCGGACGACGCTCGGCCTGCAGCTGCGCGCCGCGGCGTTCGCGCCCGAGGTGGCCCGGTTGCTCGGCGTCCGCGTCGCACGGATGCGGACGGTCGGCTGGGTGCTCGCCGCGGCCGCCGCGTCGCTCGCCGCGATGCTCGCGGTGCCCAAGGAGCTCGGCCTCAACCCGCACGCCGCCGACATGCTGTTCGTCTACGCGTTCACCGTCGCGGTCGTCGGCGGTCTCGACTCACCGGGCGGTGCGCTCCTCGCAGGGCTCACGGTGGGGGTCGTCATGAGCGTCGTCACCGGGTACCTCGGGGCGACGCTGGCGCCCGTCGCGGTGCTCGCGGTGCTCGTGATCGTGCTGCTGGTGCGGCCGTCCGGCCTGTTCGCCCAGGCCGAGGCGAGGCGAGCATGAACGCGCGCCGCACGCTCCTGCTCGCGGTCGGCGGGCTCGTCCTCGCGATCGGCCTGACGTTCCTGCTCGACCCGTACCGCAACTACCAGCTCGCGATCGCCGCCGCCTACCTGTGCGCGACCGCCGGGCTGACCGTCCTCGTCGGGCTCAGCGGGCAGCTCTCGCTCGGGCACGCCGCACTCATGGCGGCGGGCGGCTACGGGTACGCGCTGACGTCGCAGGCACTGACCTCGGCCGGCGTCGGCGGCCTCCCGCGGTTCCTCGCGGCGACCGTCGCCGCGGCGCTGGCCGCCGGGGTCCTCGGGCTGCTGCTCGGGCTCGCGGGCGCCCGCCTGCACGGCCCGTACCTCGCCGGGCTGACGCTCACGCTCGTCGTCGCGGTGCCCGCGGTGGCCGCGAGCGTCGGTGCGCTCCAGGGCGACCGCGGCGTGCAGACGCAGTTCGAGGGCGTCCCGGGGCCGCTCAAGGCACTCATCGCCCTCGAGCAGTGGCAGGCGTGGGTCGCGCTCGCCGTCGCTGCCGTCGCCGTGACGGGGCTCGTCCTCGTGCGCGACGGGCGCACCGGGCTGCGCATGCGCGCGGTGCGGGACGACGAGGTCGCCGCGGCGCTCGCCGGGATCGCACCCGCCCGGGTCAAGGTGCTGGCGTTCGTCGTCAGCTCCGTGACCGCCGGGCTCGGCGGCGCGGTCCTCACGTTCGTCACGCAGTCGGTCTCGCCCGGCGCCTACACCGTGTCGCTCTCGCTGCTGCTGCTCGTCGCGGTCGTGGTCGGCGGGCTCGGCAGGCTGCTCGGGGCCGCGCTCGGCGCGGTGCTCCTGGTGCTGCTGCCGTGGCTCGTCGGCACGCTGACCGACGCGCTGCCGCTCCCGTCGCAGATCACGCAGCGGCTCGACGGCACGCTGCCGCTGCTGGTGTTCGGGCTGCTGCTCATCGTCCTCGTCGCCGGCGCCCCGGGCGGGCTGGCCGGCGCGCTCACCACCGCCC
>JAEWEJ010000158.1 GCA_023389455.1 Actinomycetes bacterium
GGCCCGCCCGGCGCGGGTCGCGGCCCCCGCCGAGGCCGCCGTCACCGGTGCCCCGGCCGGTCGGCGTACGGGATCGCGCCGTCGTCGGTGACCCCGACGTCGAGCCGCCCGAGGCCGGTGATCTCGACCGCCACGCGCTGCCCGGCGGCGATCGGCCCCACACCGGCGGGGGTGCCCGTGGCGATCACGTCCCCGGGGTGCAGCGTCATGACGTGGCTCGTGTACGCGACCAGCTCGGCGACCCCGTAGATGAGGTCGGCGGTCGACGCGTGCTGCCGCAGCTCGTCGTCGACCCAGCAGCGCAGGTCGAGCGCGCCGGGGTCGGGGACCTCGTCGGCCGTGGTGACCCACGGGCCGAACGGCGTGAAGGTGTCGAAGGACTTGCGGGTCGAGCGGTCCTCCCCCGAGCGGACGGTGATGTCGAGGACCGGGGCGTACCCGAAGACGTGGTCCAGGGCCTGCTCGACCGGCACGCGGCTGGCGGTGCGGCCGATGACGACGGCCAGCTCCCCCTCGTGGTCCGTGCGCACGTCGGTGTACGGCAGGCGGATCGCGCCAGTCGGACCGATCACCGACGACGTGGCCTTGAGGAACACCCCGTAGTCGGCGATGGTCCGTTGCTCGCCCATCTCGGCCTGGTGGTCGCGGTAGTTGACGGGCGCGCCGACGACCTTGCCGGGGCGGGCGATCGGCGCCGCGAGCCGGGCCGGGTCGAGCGGCTGCGACGGCAGCGCGTCGAGGTCCAGGCGCCGCAGGTCGGCGACGGTGCCGCCGCGCTCGAGGAACGCCAGCAGCGGGCCGCCCGCGCCCGGGCGCAGGGCCAGGGCGTCGGTCAGGTCGACCGTCCGGTCGTGCAGCACGGCGTGCAGCCGTGCGTCGTGGGTGCTGGCTAACCTCATCGTCAGTGGCTCCCGGGTCGCTCAAATGTGACACGACTATCTGCGGGCGACGTAAGATATGTCAAGCATCGCTCGACGGGGCGCCGAGCAGCGACCGCAGACAACCGGCAGGAGGGGCGTGGCACGTGGCACGGACGAGCGAGGCCGGCACGAGGACGCCGCGCACCCGGGAGGGCTCCCCGCCGAGCCTGCTGCTGACCCTGCTGGGCGACTACTGGTGGGGGCAGACGGAGCCGCTGCCGTCCGCCGCCCTGGTCGACCTGCTCGCCGACTTCGGCGTGAGCGACGTCGCGGCGCGTGCCGCCCTCAGCCGGATGGTCAAGCACGGGCTGCTCGTCTCGACCCGCAGCGGCCGCCACACCTTCTACTCCCTGACCCCGCGCGCCCAGGCGATCATGCGCACGGGCGCCGAGCGCATCGTCGCCTTCGGTGCCGGGGACGACGCGGACTGGGACGGCCGCTGGAGCCTCGTGGCGTTCTCCGTCCCGGAGGCGAACCGCTCGGCCCGCGAGGCGCTGCGCACCCGGCTGCGCTGGCTCGGGTTCGCGCCGCTGTACGACGCCCTGTGGATCTCCCCGCACGCCCGGCACGACGAGGCCCTCGCCGAGCTCGGGGCCCTCGGCGTCACCCGCGCCACCGCGTTCGTCGCCACGTGCCCCCCGCTGCCCGACGGCACGCTGACGCCCGAGAGCGCGTGGGACCTCGACGGCCTGGCCGAGACGTACCGGGCGTTCGTCGCCACCTGGGAGCCGACGCACGCAGCCCTGGGCAAGGGCGCCATCTCCCCCGTCGACGCGCTGGTCAAGCGCACCGAGCTCATGGACGCGTGGCGCGCCTTCCCGGGCGTCGACCCCGACCTGCCCCGCCGCCTGCTGCCCGCCGACTGGCCGCGCGACCGGGCACGCGACCTGTTCCTCGACACCTACGAGCAGCTCGGTGCGCCCGCGTCGGTGCGGGTGCGCCAGGTGATCAGCGGGTACGCGCCTGAGCTCGCGGACCGGGTCGTGCAGTTCTCCGTCGCCTCCGACCCGCCCGGGCCGCGTCCGGCCCTCGCGGTGCCCGGCCGCTGAACCCCCTCCCGCTGCACCCCCGCCCGACGGGCCCGCGGGCAGGGGTTCGCACGGTCAGGTGTCGAGCGGGGGCAGCGTGATGCCGCTGGGCTGGTGGTGCGGCACGAAGGCTTCCTGCCACGCCTCGGCGATCGCGTCGGCGGTCCAGCCACCCTCGCGGAACGTGAGGCCGACCTCCTGCGGCACGGAGTACAGCGACAGCTTGTCGCCACCGATGCCGATGGCCTGCCCGGTGACCCCGGCGGACGCGTCGGACGCGAGCCACACCACGACCGGCGCGACGTCCTCCGGGCCGCCCAGCGCGTGCTCCTGGCGGACGACCCGCGGCAGCGGCTCGCCGCGGTCGTAGGCGGCGGCGACCTCGGCGTACACGGGGATCGTCGCGGTCATCGCGGTGATCGCCGTGGGCACGACGGCGTTGACGGTGATCCCGGCGCGCGCCAGCTCGAGCGACCAGGTGCGGGCCATCGCGACGATCCCCGCCTTCGCCGCCGCGTAGCTGGTCTGGCCGAAGTTCCCGTGCTGCCCGGCGGGCGACCCGACGAGCACGATCCGCCCGCCCTCGCCCTGCTCGCGCATGCGGACCGCCGCGGCGCGGGCCGTCGTGAACGTGCCGCGCAGGTGCGTGTCGACGACGAGGTCGAAGTCCTCGTCGGACGTCTTCCACAGCACGCGGTCGCGCAGCACGCCCGCGTTGGTGACCAGGACGTCGAGCCGCCCGAACTCCTCGACGGCGGCCGCGACCAGGCGGTCGGCCGTCTCGGTGGATCCCACGGGCGCGACGACCGCGACGGCCGCCCCGCCGTCGGCGACGATCGCGTCGACGGTCTCCTGCGCGGCGGCGGCGTCGACGTCGTTGACCACGACACCCGCCCCCGCGGCGGCCAGCGACCGGGCGTACGCGCGCCCCAGGCCCCGCCCGCTGCCGGTGACGACCGCGACCTTGCCGGTCAGGTCCGTGCCCGCGCTCACCGGTAGTACCGCACGATCATGACGGCGACGGCGGCGGGCTTGGCCTGCCCCTCGGCCTCGAACGTGTTCTCGAAGACGGCCTGGTAGCCGCCGGGCACGTCGTTCACGGACGTCAGCGTCGACGTCACGCGGATGCTCGACCCCACGCGCACGGGCGCAGGGAACCGCAGGCGGTCCAGCCCGTAGTTCACGCCCGTGCCCACGCCCGTCACCTCGACGACCTCGGCCATGAGCGGCACGACGAGCGCGAGCGTCAGGTAGCCGTGGACGATCGTGCCGCCGAACGGCGTGCCCGCCGCGAACTCCGGGTCCAGGTGGATGGGGTTGTGGTCACCCGTCAGGTCGGCGAACCGGTCGACCTGCTCCTGGGTGATCGTGCGCCAGGACGACGGGCCGAACGTCGTGCCGACCAGGGACGGCAGGTCGTCCAGGGGCACCGAGGTCAGTACCGGGGCGTCGGTGACGGTGGCAGCGGGATCGGAGGTCATCGGGTGTGCTCCCTCATCGTGGGCTGGTGCGTGCGGGGTTCGGGGCGTGGCATGGGTCGAGGTCGGGGTCGGGCGACGCGATCCGTCGCGCCGCGGTGCGCGACCGCGGGCCGACGTCGGGGCGCGTCATCCGTCGACCCGCACGACGACGGCCCCGGCGGAGTCCCCGGCCGCGCACCCGGTGAACAGCCCGATCCCGCCGCCGCGGGCGTGCAGCGCGTGGACCAGCTCGGTGACGGCGCGCGCGCCGGTCGGGCCCTGCGGGTGGCCGTAGACCAGCGACGACCCGTACGGGTTCATCCGCTCGAGCGGGAACCCGGTCTGCTCGGAGAACCACAGGTCGTTGACGGCGAACGGGTTGTGCGTGGTCACCACGTCGACGTCCCCGATCTCGACCCCCGCGTCCGCGAGCGCGCGCCGGGCCGCGGGCACGGGCGCCTTCGGCATGTACGCCGGCTCCGCGCGGGCGAACCCGGTGGCGAGGACCTGTGCGGTGACCCCGTCGCGCCCCAGCTCCCGCGCGCGGGCGGCGCTGGCGACGACGACCCCGGCACAGCCGTCGGCCGGGTGGGTCTGCGCGCCGTACGTCACCACCCCGTCCGGGGCGACGGGACGCAGCCGCGCCAGCCCCTCGGCCGTCGTCGGGAAGACGCCGTGGTCCTCCTCGACCCACGTCTCGCCGCGGCGCGTCTCGATGCGGACCGGCACCATGTACTGCCGTTGGACCGCGCGGTCGTCGGCCAGCGAGCTGCGGTACTGCTCGTGGCGCAGCAGCGCGACCTCGTCGACCTGCTCGCGCGTGTAGCCGGCGTCGCGGGCGGTGTTCTCGGCGGTGTCGTTCATGCTCTGCCCGGTGGTCGGGTCGAGCTTCATGGGGTCGAGCACCCAGTGCTCGGGCGTGGGCGCGCCGCCGGGGCTCGTCGCGCTGCTCCAGAGCATCAGCGGGCCGTTGCTGGTGCGGTCGGTGATGACGCCGATGGTCGTGGTGTGCGCGCCGAGCTCCACCTGCGTCGCGAGGTGCTCGATGACGGCGGCCGACGTCGCGCAGGCCCGCGAGATCCACGGCCCGCCGTGCTCGCCGGCCCCCAGCCGGCGCGACACGAGCGTGACGCCGTAGAAGGAGTGCTGCTGCGGGACGGTGCACCCCAGCGTCCACTCGGTGATCTCGTCGGCCGGGAGCCCACGGTCGGCCAGGGCCCGGGCGGTGACGTCGACGGCCAGGTCGAGGCTGTTGACCTCGGCCAGCGGCCCCTGCCACTTGGCGAACGGCGACGTCCAGCTCAGACCGAACGGGACGTGGGCGTCGGTGAACTTCATCGGGTCCTCTCCGCGGGGGCGGGGGCGGGCGTGGGCGTGGGGACGGGTGCGGGGGTGGGCGCAGCGGTGGCGACGGGGGTCGCGGCGTCGGCTGCGCGGACAGGGCCGACCGCCGGGTCGACCAGAGCGGGGACCTCGACCTCGGCCAGGCGCCGCCGCAGCCGGTGCATGTCGACCTTGCCGCTGGGGCTGCGCTGCAGCTCGTCCAGCACGTACAGGCGGCGGGGCTTCTTGTAGCCGGCGAGGCGCCGGCCCACCTCGTCCTGCACCTGCTCGGGCGCGAGCGCGACGCCCCGGTCGGCGACGACGACGGCGGTGACGACCTCGCCCCAGCGCGGGTCCGGCAGCCCCAGGACGACGGCGTCCAGGACTCCCGGCAGCGCGAGCAGCACCTTCTCGACCTCGCCCGGGAAGACCTTCTCGCCGCCGGTGTTGACGACGCCCGACCCGCGCCCGAGCAGCTCGACGTACCCGTCACCGAGCACCCGTACCCAGTCGCCGGGCATGACGTGCCGCACGCCGTCGACCACGGGGTACGTCTCGGCGGTCCGCGCCGGGTCCTCGTGGTAGCCCAGCGGCATGGCGCCGCGGTAGGCGAGCATCCCGGTGCCGCCGACGTCCTCGACGGGCGTGAGGTCCGGCGCCAGGACGACCGCACCGGGCGCGAGCCGCGGGCGGTTCGGCAGGTCCTCGGGGCCGCGCACGACGCCGTAGGCGAACGGCCCGCCCTCGCTGGACCCGACGATGTCGATCAGCGTCGCGCCCGGGGCGTGCGCGATCAGGCGGCGCTTGAGGTCGTCGGACCACACCATGCCGGAGCTCAGGACGGTGTTGAGGCACGAGACGTCCGCGTCGGCGCCCGCGTCCAGCGCGTCGACGAGCGGGCCGACGATCGCGTTGCCGGCGACGACCAGGCGCGTGACGCCGTGCTCGTCGATGACGCGGGCGGCGGCGCGGGGATCGAACCGGGGGCTCGACAGGAAGACCACGGTGCCGCCGAGGACCATCGCGTTCATGACGTTGAACAGGGCGGTCGCGTGCATCATCGGCGGCAGCGGCAGGCAGACCGTGCGCGGCAGGTCCTCACGCGCGGCGATGCGTGTGACGTCGTCCAGGGTGGTGGGCGGGTCGACGGGCAGCGAGCCGTAGATCGAGAACTGCTGGCTGTCGAACAGGTTGCCGTGCGTCCACACCACGGCCTTGGGCCGGCCGGTGGTGCCGCCGGTGAACATGAAGATCTTGTGCTCCGGTCCGAGGTCACGCGGCGCGAGGGGTGCGGCGTCGAGCGCGGACGCGAACGGGGCACCGGGTCCGACGGGGGTGCCGGGCGGGGCGCCGTCGGGGACGACGAGCACGAGCGGGGGCAGCGGGAGCCTCTCCGCGGCGTCGGTGACGGCGGCGGCGAGGCTGCGGGGGTAGACGAGCGCGGCGGGCTGCGACATCTCCAGCAGCTCGGCGAGCTCGGCGCCCTGGTAGCGGAAGTTGATGTTGACCGGGATCGCGCCGATCTTGTACGCCGCGTACAGGGTGGCCAGGTACTCGACGCGGTTGTACATGAACACCGCGACGGTGGAGTCGGGACCCAGCCCGTGCGCGACGAACGTCGCGGCGAGGCGCGCGGCCTGGTCCTCGAAGGCGGCGTAGGTGAGC
This sequence comes from Actinomycetes bacterium, assembly GCA_023389455.1. Lineage (GTDB taxonomy): Bacteria > Actinomycetota > Actinomycetes > Actinomycetales > Cellulomonadaceae > Cellulomonas. Next base: position 6,397 of record JAEWEJ010000158.1, read on the forward strand.
GTGGCGCCCTCGGCCCGCACCGCGACCCGGTCCGGGACCGCGCGGGCGACCGCGTCCCAGATCGCGGCGTAGTTGGCGCGACCGAGGTCACCGGGGGACGGCGGCGGGACGTCTGCCACTGCTCACATCCTCGTGGGCGGGCCGCGGTGACCGCGACGGTGCGGGACGTGCCGATCGTGCCGGTACGCACCCGTGCACGTCAACCATTTCCGTGACGGTCGTCAGGAAGTTGTCGAATGACGACGGGCGGGGTCGGGGCTCGGGCTCCGGCTCATGCCTCGGGGTGCAGGGCCGCGCTCAGGGCTCCTGGCGCCTCGCTCGGGGCTCGGGGGGCGGGGGCTCAGGGCTCCTCGCTCGGGGCTCGGGGTTCGGGGGGCGGGGCTCGGGGCTCTGGGCTCGGGGCTCGGGGCTCGGGGCTCGGGGGGCGAGGCTCGGGGCTCCTGGCTCAGGGCTCCAGCCGTCGTGCCAGCTCGTCGCGCGCCGGCCCTGCCAGCGCCGCGTGCAGCCGCGCGAAGGTCTCGACCGACCGGGCCGCCGGCCAGTCCGGCGCCAGGTGCTCGGCCGGCAGACGCGGCACGGCGCGCAGCAGGTCGAGCCAGTCGGCGACCAGGG
>JAEWEJ010000213.1 GCA_023389455.1 Actinomycetes bacterium
CTACCCACACACCGCCGGCCCGCGCGCCGCAGCGCGGGGGCCTTCGTGCTGCCCGGGACCTGTGGCAGGGTGGTCGCCATGACCGAGCACATCGACGAGGTCACCATCCGCCCCGCGACCACCGACGACGCGGGCGCGATCGCCGGCGTGCACGTGCGGTCCTGGCAGGAGGCGTACGCCGGCATCGTCCCGGCGGAGCACCTGCGGTCGCTCGATCCCGAGAGCCGCGCCGACCGCTGGGCGCGCATGCTGGCCGACGGTCCCGTCGACCACGTGCGCACGCTGGTCGCCGAGTCCGACGGCCGTCTGCTCGGCTTCGCCACCTACGGCCCGAGCCGTGACGAGGACGCGCGGCGCGGGGAGCGCGAGATCTACTCCATCTACCTCGATCCCGGGACGTGGGGCCACGGCGTGGCCCGTGACCTCATCCGCAGCGTGATCGCCGAGGTGGGCGACCGCACGCCGATGTCGCTGTGGGTGCTGGCCGACAACGCCCGCGCGCGGCACTTCTACCGCCGGCACGGGTTCACGGCGGACGGTGTCGAGCGTCTGGAGACGATCGGCGGCGCGGACCTCCTCGAGGTGCGGTACCGCCGCGGCTGAGCGCGCCCGGCCGCGCGACGTGTGCGGCCTCAGGCCCCGAAGTGGTCCCATCCCGTGGTGCCGGTGCGCGGCGGCGCGCCCGCGACGAGCACCGGCTCGGGACCCGCGGCCGTGACCCGACCGATCCGGCGGAACGGCGGCGGCAGCGGCGCCCCGGCGGGGAACGTCGCGAGCAGCCCGTGGTCCTCCCCACCCGTCAGCAGCCAGTCGACCGGGTCCGCGCCGAGCGTGTGCGCGACGTCGACCAACCGGGCGGCGTCGTCCGCGAACGCCGTGCCGGGGTCGTCCAGCTCGACCGTCACCCCGCTCGCCCGCGCCAGGCGCCCCGCGTCGCGCAGCAGGCCGTCGGACACGTCGAGCATCGCGGTCGCGCCCGCACGGGCCGCCGCAGGACCGGCCGCCAGGTCGGTCTGCGGCGTACGGTGCGCGGCGACCAGCCCGGGGTCGTCGTGCTCCCGGCCCGCGGTCAGCAGCGCCAGACCGGCTGCGGACCAGCCGCGTCGGCCGGCGTGCGCGACCACGTCCCCGGGGCGCGCACCGCCGCGCCGCACCGGCGCTCGCCCCTCGAGGTCCCCGTGGGCGGTGACGGACACCATCACGACCGGCCCCGAGGACAGGTCGCCCCCCACGACGCCGACGTCCAGCGGACGGCACACGTCGCCGAGCCCGCGTGCGAAACCCTCGACCCACGCGACGGGGGTGTCGCGCGGGACGACGAGCCCGACCACGAGCGCGACGGGCTGCGCCCCCATCGCCGCGACGTCCGCGAGGTTCTGGACGGCGGCCCGCCGCCCCACGTCCTCACCCGTGGACCAGGCCCGGCGGAAGTGCACGTCCTCCACCAGGACGTCGCACGTGACGACGTACCGCCCGTCCGCGGCCAGGACGACCGCGGCGTCGTCGCCCGGCGGGACGACCGTGCGCGACCCCACCGGCAGGTGGGGGAAGATCCGGTCCAGCAGGTCCTGCTCGGAGAGGTCCGAGACGACGGTGGGGTCGGCGTGCACGGCTCCACGCTAGACGCTGACCGCGGACGCCTGCGCACCCCGCGTCGGGCCCCTCGCCCGGGCCGGGTACCGTGGCGGCGTGCACCACCGTCCTGCCGTCGTGACCGCTGCCGTGGCGGGTACCGCCCTCCTCCTGGCGGCCTGCGCGCCCGTCGTGCCCGTGACCGTCGCGCCGTACGCGACCGACCCGGTGTGCGCCTCGGTCGTGCTGGCGCTGCCGGACTCCCTCGGGGACGGCCTCGACCGCCTCGACACCGACGCCCAGGCCACGACCGCCTGGGGCGAGCCGCGCGCCGCCCTCGTGCTGCGGTGCGGCGTCGAGCCGCCGGGGCCGACCACCGACCAGTGCCGCTCCGTCACCACGCCCCAGGGCCCGACGATCGACTGGGTCGTCGTCGAGGACGACGGCGACTGGACGTTCACCACCTACGGCCGCGTCCCGGCGGTCGAGGTCGTGGTGCCCGAGGCCGTGGCGACGACCCGCTCGACGTCGTTCGTCGACCTGCTCGGGCCGGCGGTGGCGCTCACCGAGCAGCAGCGCAGCTGCCTGTGACGGCGCGCAGCTGCCTGTGACGGCGGCGCCTCAGCGCAGACCGGTGGGGCGCTCGAGCGCCAGGCCCACGAGCTCGTCGACGAGGTCCGCGTAGCCGAGCCCCGAGACCTCCCACATGCGGGGGTACATCGAGTACGGCGTGAAGCCGGGCATGGTGTTGATCTCGTTGACGACGACCTCGCCATCGGGCGTGACGAAGACGTCGACCCGGGCCAGACCCTCGCAGCCGACGGCCTCGAAGGCCCGCACCGCCGCGTCCTGCACCCGCTCGACCACCTCGGGGGCGAGGTCGGCGGGGCACGACAGCGTGACACCGGCCTCGTCGAGGTACTTCGCCTCGAAGTCGTAGAAGGTGTGGCGTGCGTCGGTGACGACGATCTCGCCGGGGGCCGACGCCCGTGCGGACGCACCGGCGCGGCCGCCCAGGACGCCGCACTCGATCTCCCGGCCCACGATCGCGGCCTCGACGATGACCTTCGGGTCGTGCTCACGCGCGGCGGCGACGGCTGCCGGAAGGTCCGCCGCGTCGTCGACGCGCGAGATCCCCAGGCTGGAGCCCGCACGGGCGGGCTTCACGAACAGCGGGAGCCCCAGGTCGGCCACCCAGCCCGCGAGCGTCTCCTCGTCGGCGGGACGCCCGCCGGGCAGCACCCGGAACGGCCCGACGGCCAGGCCGGAGCCCGCGAGGACGAGCTTCATCATGTGCTTGTCCATGCCGACCGCGGACGCCAGGACGCCGGAGCCCACGTAGCGGACGTCGGCGAGCTCGAGCATCCCCTGCAGCGTGCCGTCCTCACCGAACGGACCGTGCAGCAGCGGGAAGACGACGTCCACCGCACCGAGCGAGGCGTCGACGCGGCCGTCGCGGACGACCTGCACCTCGCGCTCGACGGTGCCCTGGGGCAGCAGGACACGGGTCGCGGTGTCCTCGACCTCGGGGAGGCGACCGTCGCGGATCGCCCACCGGTCCGGGTCGTCCTCCGCCAGCACCCACTGACCCGCGCGCGTGATCCCCACGGCCAGCACGTCGTAGCGCTCCCGGTCGATCGCGCGCAGCACGCCCCCGGCCGTCGCGCAGCTGATCGCGTGCTCGCCCGACCGGCCGCCGAAGAGGACCATCACCCGCGGGCGGCGGCCGTTCGCGGGGCCTGCGCCGCCGGTGCGGGTGCCGTCGTCGGTCGGGGGCATCTCGGTGGCGTCCATCGCGCACCGACCCTACCCTCCCGCGCTGCGGTCGTGGACGCTCGCGCCGGCCCGCCGGGGCGTAGCCTGCCCGCGTGACCACGCCGGCGCCCGCCTCCCCTGCGCTCCCTCCCCCGCACGCCTCCGCCACGGTGTCCCCGCGCACCCTCGCGGTCAGCGCGGGGCGTCCCGCGCGCACGCCCGGCGGTGCCCTCAACCCCCCGCTCGTGCTCACCTCGACGTTCGTCTCGCAGGGCACGCCGCCCGCCGGCGAGGCCGTCTACGGGCGTATGGGCACCCCGGCCTGGGAGCCGTTCGAGGAGGCGCTGGCGGCGCTGGAGCGCACGGACCACGCCGCGACGGGCCGCCCCACGGACGGCCCGCCCGCGACCGTGTACGCCTCGGGCATGGCGGCGGTCGACGCGACCCTGGCACTCGTCCCGCCGGGCGGGCGGGTGGTCGTGCCGCGGCACGCCTACCAGGTCACCCTCGGCCTGCTGCGGGAGCTGGCCGGGCGCGGCGCGCTGCGGGTGGACGAGGTCGACGTGACGGACACCGACGCCGTCGTCACGGCGCTGCACGGCTCCGGCTCACCCGCGGCGATGCTCTGGCTCGAGTCGCCCACGAACCCCATGCTCGAGGTCGCGGACGTCCCCGCCCTGGTCGCCGCGGCGCACGCCGTGGGTGCACTCGTCGCCGTCGACAGCACGTTCGCCACCCCGCTGCTGCAGCGTCCCCTGGCCCAGGGCGCCGACGTCGTCGTGCACTCCGTCACCAAGTACCTCGCGGGTCACTCGGACGTCGTGCTGGGCGCCACCGTCACCGACGACGCCGCGCTGCACGCTCGGCTCGTCGCCCACCGCACGACGCACGGCGCCATCGCCGGGCCGTTCGAGGTGTGGCTGGCGCTGCGCGGCCTGCGCACGCTCGCGCTGCGCGTCGAGCGCGCTGGCGCGAACGCGGCCGAGCTGGCGCGCCGGCTGGCGAGCCACGCGCACGTCGTCGAGGTGCGGTACCCCGGCCTGCCGCAGGACGCCGGCCACGAGCGCGCGGCGGCGCAGATGGACGGCTTCGGCGCCATCGTCGGGCTGCGGCCCGTCGGCGGGGCCGCAGGCGCCGACGCGCTCGTGGCCGCCGTGCGGCTGTGGGTGCCGGCGACCAGCCTCGGCGGCGTGGAGTCGACGCTGGAGCGCCGCCGACGCTTCGCCACGGAGTCGCCGACGGTCCCCGAGGACCTGGTCCGGCTGTCCGTCGGCATCGAGGACGTCGAGGACCTGTGGGCCGACCTGGAGGCCGCCCTGACGGCGGCCGCGCACGTGGCCGGCCCGCCGCAGGCCTCCTGACACGACGGCGTGCGGCGCGCCGCCCCCACCGGGCGGGACCCGTCGAGGACGTGCGGGTCAGACGCCCTCGGCCCGGTGCGGTCCCGGGCGGGTCAGACGCCCTCGGCCTTGTGCGGCCGTGCCAGCAGCAGGCCCGCCAGCCGGTCGACCGGCAGGTCCTCGTGCAGCACCTGCACCACGGCCGACGTGATGGGCATCTCGACCCCCAGCGAGGTCGCCAGCTCGAGCACCGAGCGGCAGGACTTCACACCCTCGGCGGTCCCGCCCGTGGCGACCACGGCCTCGTCGAGGCTCATGCCCCGACCGATGTGGACGCCCAGCGTGTGGTTGCGCGAGTCGGGCGACGCGCACGTCGCCATGAGGTCGCCCATGCCCGCCAGCCCGGGGAACGTCTCCGCGTCCGCACCCAGCGCCAGCCCGAGGCGCGTGATCTCCACCAGCCCGCGCGTGATGACCGTGGCCATGGTGTTGAAGCCCATGCCCCGGCCCTGCGAGATCCCCACCGCGAGCGCGATGACGTTCTTCACGGCGCCGCAGAGCTCGACCCCGACGACGTCCGGGTTCGTGTACGGGCGGAAGTACGACGAGGCGCAGGCGCGCGCGACGAGCGCGGCCGTGTCGCCACTGGTCGACGCGACGACGGTCGCGGTGGGCTGCCGCTGCGCGATCTCCTTGGCGAGGTTGGGGCCCGACAGCACGGCGACCCGGCCGGCGTCGATGCCCAGGGCCTCGGCGACCACCTGGCTCATCCGCTGGTCGGTGTCGAGCTCGACGCCCTTCATGAGCGACACGACGACGGCGTGCGGCGGCACGACGGCCGCCAGCGGCTCCAGCACGGCACGCGCGCGCTGCGAGGGCACCGCGACGGCCACGACGTCCGCCGAGGCGACCGCGGCCGCGGCGTCGCGCGTGGCGGTCACCGCCGCGGGCAGCTCGACGCCCGGCAGGTACCGGGAGTTGCGGTGCTCGCGCGCGATCTCGTCCACCGTCGCGGCGTCGCGGCCCCAGACGGTGACCTCGCAGCCCGCGTCCGCCATGACGGCAGCGAACGTCGTCCCCCAGCTGCCGGACCCGAGGACGGCGGCCCGCAGCGGCACGGCCTCCTGCGTCACGGCGTACCCCCCTTGTCGGCCGCGCGGGCGCGGCGCATGTCGTAGCGCACGGCGGGCGCCTGCTCCCCGCGGATCTGCTCGAGCATGACCGTCACGGCGGTCATGATGCGTTCGGTGGCCTCCCGCAGCGTCGCGGTGTCCTGCGGCCGGTCGTAGAGGTCGGAGAGGTCCACCGGCGGCCCCGCGACGACGGTGACCTTCTTGCGCGGGAACGGCTTGAGGACGCGTCCGTACCGCGCGAGGAGGTCCTGCATGCCCCACTGGGCGACCGGGATCACGGGCGCCCGCGTGGTCAGCGCGAGGCGGGCGACCCCCGTGCGCCCGACCATGGGCCACAGGTCCGGGTCCCGCGTCAGCGTGCCCTCGGGGAAGACCGCGACGCACTCGCCGTCCTGGACCGCGGCCACCGCGGACCGCAGCGAGTCGCCCGCGGCCGCCGTGTCACGGTGGACGGGGATCTGCCCCGTCGCCCGCAGCACCGGGCCGAGCACGGGCACCGAGAACAACGAGGCCTTCGCCAGGACGCGCGGCACGTGCCCGCTGTCCCAGATGAAGTGCGCGAAGGTCAGCGGGTCGACCTCGGTCAGGTGGTTGGCGGCGACGATGAACCCGCCCTCGGCCGGCAGGTGCTGGGCACCGTGCCAGTCGGGGCGGGTCGTCGCGAACAGGAACGTGCGCACGATGCGTGCGACGTTGCGGTAGGCACGGTTGGAGCGCGACGGCGACGGCACGGGACCCGATGGTAGCCGTGGGCCGCGACGATCCGGACCGCCGTCCGTCTCAGCGTCGCCCGTCGTCCTCGCGCGTGAACTGGGCGCCGAGGGACTCGAGCTTGTCGGTGAAGCGCTCGTACCCGCGGTCGATCAGGCTGATCCCGCGCACGGCGGACGTGCCCTTGGCCGTCAGTGCGGCGATGAGGTGGCTGAAGCCGCCACGCAGGTCCGGGACCTCGATCTCGGCCGCCGAGAGCGGCGTCGGACCGGAGATGACCGCCGAGTGGTAGAAGTTGCGCTGCCCGAACCTGCAGGGCCGGCCTCCCAGGCACTCCTTGTAGACCTGGATCGTCGCCCCCATGCCGACGAGCGCGTCGACGAACCCGAAGCGGTTCTCGTACACCGTCTCGTGGACGATCGACAGGCCACGAGCCTGCGTCAGGGCGACCACGAGCGGCTGCTGCCAGTCCGTCATGAACCCCGGGTGGACGTCGGTCTCGAGCTGGATCGACCGCAGGTCGCCGCCCGGGTGGAAGAACCGGATGCCCTCGTCGTCGATCGCGAACTCGCCGCCGACCTTGCGGAAGGTGTTGAGGAACGTCGTCATCTCGGGCTGCGTGGCGCCGCGCACGTAGACGTCGCCCCCGGTCGCCAGGGCGGCGGACGCCCAGGACGCGGCCTCGATCCGGTCCGACAGGGCCGTGTGCTGGAACCCGACGAGCCGGTCCACCCCCTCGATCCGGATGACCCGGTCGGTGTCGACGGAGATGATCGCGCCCATCTTCTGCAGCACGTTGATGAGGTCCATGATCTCGGGCTCGATGGCCGCGTTGGCCAGCTCGGTGATGCCCTCGGCACGCACGGCGGTCAGCAGCAGCTGCTCGGTCGCGCCGACGCTCGGGTACGGCAGCGCGATCTTGGTGCCCTGCAGGCGGTGCGGCGCCCGGATGTGGATGCCGTTGTGGGTCTTGTCCACCACGGCACCGAACTGGCGCAGGATGTCGAGGTGGTAGTTGATCGGGCGGTCCCCGATCCGGCAGCCACCGAGGTCGGGGATGAACGCCTCGCCGAGGCGGTGCAGCAGCGGGCCGCAGAACAGGATCGGGATGCGGCTCGAGCCGGCGTGGGCGTCGATGTCGGCGACGTGCGCCGACTCCACGTCCGTCGGGTCGAGCTGGATCGTGCCGGCGTCGTCGTCGATCTCGACCTTCACGCCGTGCAGCCGCAGCAGGCCGGACACCACGGCGACGTCCCTGATCTGGGGGACGTTGCGCAGCTCGCTCGGCGTCTCGCCCAGGAGCGCGGCGACCATCGCCTTGGAGACGAAGTTCTTGGCGCCTCGGACGGTGATCTCGCCCCGCAGCGGGTTGCCACCGTCGACGTACAGGAGGTCGGTCATGCGCCTATCGTCCCTCACCCGCGGGAGTGCGCGCGTCATCCGCCGCGCGTGGTCCGCGGTCCTCGCACAACCCTCACAAACGCGGCCGGGGGGGGGCCCCGCGGCCCCCCGGCGCCCCCCCCCGGGGCCG
>JAEWEJ010000398.1 GCA_023389455.1 Actinomycetes bacterium
AGCAGGACGCGGTCTGGCACCGGGTGGTCCGGCACGGGCGCGTACCGCCCGCGCAGCGCCCGCCGGTCCCGCACCGCGAGCAGCGCGACCGTGACCAGCACCGCGGCCAGCGCCGGGGCCCACATCAGCGCGAGGTAGTCCGCTCCGGCGCGCCGCAGGGCGCGGTCGGCCAGCAGGTTGGTGAGGTTGGCGACGGGCAGCAGCAGCGAGGCCGTGTTCGCCAGCGCGACGACGACCAGCGCGAACCGCAGCGGGTCGCTGCCCGTGCGCCGGGCCAGGGTGATGACCACGGGCGTCACCAGCACCGCCGTGGTGTCGAGGGACAGCACCGCCGTCGACGCGGTGGCCAGCGCGACGACCAGCAGCCACAGGGCCCACCGTCGGCCGCGCGCGAGCCGTGCGGTCACCCCGGCGGCGGCGTCGAAGAGCCCGGCCGCCGCGCACAGCTCGGCCACCAGGGTCAGCGCGAGCAGCAGGAGGAGCACAGGCCCGGTGTGCCGGGCCAGGGCGACCGCGTCCGCCGCGGGCAGCAGGCCCGTGCCGACCAGCGCCGTGGCGAGCACCACCGCGACGAGCCACCAGGGGACCCGTCGGGCCGCTGCACGCACCCTCCGGACGCTACGGCGCCGGCCCGGAGCCCGCACACGCGGGCCTCCGGTCGGCCTGACCCGTCAGCCGGGCCGTCGGCTCGTCAGCCCCGGTCGGCCAACCGGTCCCGTAGCAGCACCGCGATGTCGGCGACCTCCGGGACGCCGACCCGGGGCCGAGCGTCGGTGGGGTGGCGAGGGCCGGCGGGCTCCTGCGTGCCGGTCGTGGCCGCGTCGTCCGGTGCCTCGCGGTCCCCTTGTGCCACCGCCCGCGCGTGCGCCGCGACCCCGTCGTTCAGCATCACCGTGCAGAAGGGGCACGCGGTGGCGATCGCGGACGCGCCGGTCGCGACGGCCTCGGCCGCGCGGACCGTGCCGATGCGCTCGCCGATCGTCTCCTCCATCCACATGCGCGCGCCGCCGGCGCCGCAGCAGAAGGACGTCTCGCGGTTGCGCGGCATCTCGGCGACCGTGACCCCGGCAGCGGCCAGCAGCTCGCGCGGGGGCTCGTAGACCTGGTTGTGCCGGCCCAGGTAGCAGGGGTCGTGGTACGTCACCGTGGTGCCCGTGCCGTCGTCGCCGGTGCCCGGCGCGAACCGCAGCCGGCCCTCACCGACGAGCCGGTCCAGCAGCTGCGTGTGGTGGACCACGTCGTACCGCCCGCCCATCGCGGGGTACTCGCGGGAGATCGTGTTGAAGCAGTGCGCGCACGTGACGACGATGCGCTGCGCGCCGACCTCGTTGAGCGTCTCGACGTTCTGCGCGGCGAGCATCTGGTACAGCGCCTCGTTGCCCGCGCGCCGGGCCGGGTCGCCCGTGCAGGTCTCGCCGTCGCCCAGCACCGCGAACCTGACGTCGGCGGCGTGCAGCAGCTCGGCGACCGCTCGCGTGGTCTTCTTGGCGCGGTCCTCGAAGGCGCCGGCGCAGCCCACCCAGAACAGCCAGTCGACGTCGGCCGCGGACTCGACGTCCACGCCGACGACCGGCACGTCGAAGTCCAGGCCTTTGGCCCAGTCGAGGCGCTGCCGCGCGGGCAGGCCCCACGGGTTGCCGCGGCGCTCCATCTTGGTGAACGTGCCGCCCAGCTCCGCGGGGAACGCGGACTCCATGAGGGTCTGGTAGCGGCGGATGTCGACGATCGTGTCGACGTGCTCGATGTCCACCGGGCACTGCTGGACGCACGCGCCGCAGGTGGTGCACGACCACAGCACGTCGGGGTCGATGACGCCGGACGCGACGAGGTCGATGCCCAGGTGCGGATCGGCCTTCGCCTCGTCGGACGCACCCGTCGCCCGCGCCGCCCGCACGTACGGCGCGGTCGCGGCGGCCTGGTCGCGCAGCGCGAGCATGACGAGCTTCGGGCTCAGCGGCTTGCCGGTGGCCCACGCGGGGCACTGGTCCTGGCATCGGCCGCACTCGGTGCAGGTGGCGGCGTCGAGCAGACCCTTCCACGGCAGGTCCTCGACCGCGCCGATACCCAGGCGCGCGTCCTCGGGCAGGTCCTCGACCGCGGTCAGGTCCAGGGGCTCGCCGGCGGCGTCGCGCAGCGGCACCAGGGGCCCGAGGGCGGGCGTCCCGTCCGGCTCGCGCCGGGCGTACACGTTGACGACCGCGAGGAACCGGTGCCACGCGACGCCCATCGTCGGCAACGAGCCCACGACGACGAACCACGCCATCGACACGAGGATCTTCACCAGCGCGACCACGAGCACGGCCGTCTCGAGCGTCCCGGGCGCCACGGGCACCCACGACGCGCCGAACCACGCCGTCAGCGGGAAGTGCGCGGCGGTCGCCCACGGCTCGCCGTCCTGCACGCCGAGCGCGTACTCCAGCCCGCGCAGCGCCAGGACGGCCAGCACGACCAGCAGGATCGTCGCCTCGACGACGTACGCCCACGTCTGGTTCGACCCGAAGAACCGGGACCGGCGCTGCTCACCCTCGGGCTCCGACGCGCGCGGCCGGATGCGCTGCCGCAGCACGATCAGGTACCCGATGCCGACCAGCCCCAGCCACGCGAAGGCCTCGACCGCCCACTCCAGCGGCGCGAGGTGGCCGACGAGCGGCAGCCCGTACCGCGGGTCGACGAGCTGGCCGTACCCGGTCAGCAGCGTCACCACCAGCACCGGGAACGACACCATGACGACCCAGTGGGCGACCCGGACGACCGGCCTCTGCTGGAACCGGCCGTGGCCCAGCACCTCGCGGACCAGTGTCGCCAGCCGCTGCCCGGCCGGCGCCCAGCGCCCGGGCAGCGGGCGTCCCGTGCGCACCGTCCGCACGATCGCGACGACACCCCGGGTGAACACCGCCACCCCGACCACCGTCGCCACTGCCGCCAGGACGACCGCGACCACCTGCGCTCCGCTCACCGGCCCAACCTAGCCGCCGTCGCCACCGCGGCACCGGGCCGTTCCGCACGCCCGCTCGCCCGGCCCACGGCCTCGTCGGCGCAGCCCGCGCCTCTCGGCCCGCCCGCGGCGTCGCCCGTCGTGCCCGTTTCGCGGCGTGACATGGGCCACGTCGGGGCCGTGCCAGGGGTCCTCGACAGGAGGCACGCCGTGCCGTTGATAACATCGGGGCGTCCCCCGCACCCACCACGACGCGCCTGACCAGCGCCGACCTGCGACGCAGGACGAGCTGGCCGCCCCGCGCCGTGCGTGGTCGCACCTCGTCAACAAGGGACGCGACCGTCCCGCAGGTGAGGACGGACCGCGTTCCCCGGTCGCCCTCACCGGCGGCCGGTTCACATCGACAAGACCCCGACCGACCCACCGCCCCCGACACGGACGGAGCCGGACGTGCTGCTGCTGCTGACGGTCCACCTCGCAGCGGCCCTCGTCGCGCCCGTGCTGTTCCGGCTCTGGGGGCGCAAGGCCTTCTGGGCGCTGGCGCTGGCGCCCGCCTCGGCGGCCGTCTGGGCCCTGACGTGGACCAGCGAGGTGCAGGCCGGTCGCGGCCCGTCGCAGGTCGTCGAGTGGATCCCCGCGCTGGGGCTCGAGCTGAGCTTCCGGCTCGACACACTGTCGTGGTTGATGACGTTGGTCGTCGGTGGCGTCGGCGCGCTGGTGCTCGTCTACTGCGCCGCCTACTTCTCGCCCACGGCCTCGGGCCTGGGGCGGTTCGGCGGGGTATTCACCGCGTTCGCCGGCTCGATGCTCGGCCTGGTCACGGCCGACGACATGCTCCTGATGTTCGTGTTCTGGGAGCTGACGACGGTCACGTCGTACCTGCTCATCGGGCACTACGCGGACCGTAAGGCGTCCCGACGCGCCGCCATGCAGGCGATCATCGTCACCACCGCGGGCGGGCTCGCCATGCTGGTGGGCGTCGTCATCCTGGGCCACAGTGCCGGCACCTATTCGCTGTCCGGTCTGATGGCGGACCCGCCGGCCGCCTCCACCGCGGTCGTCGCCGCCGTCGCGTGCCTGCTGGCCGGTGCGGCCACGAAGTCCGCGCTCATCCCGTTCCACTTCTGGCTGCCCGCCGCCATGGCCGCCCCGACGCCCGTCAGCGCGTACCTGCACGCCGCCGCGATGGTGAAGGCCGGCGTCTACCTGGTGGCGCGCTTCGCGCCCGCGTACTCCGAGCTGCCGGTGTGGCGCTGGACGATCGTCGTCCTGGGCGCCGGGACGCTCCTGCTCGGCGGGTACCGCGCCCTGCGCCAGCACGACCTCAAGCTGATCCTCGCGTTCGGCACGGTCAGCCAGCTCGGCCTCATCATCCTGCTCGTCGGCCTCGGCACGCAGGCCACGGCCCTGGCCGGCCTGGCGATGCTCGGCGCGCACGCCATGTTCAAGGCGGCGCTGTTCCTCGTCGTCGGCACGGTCGACGTCGCGTGCGGCACCCGTGACCTGCGGCGCCTGTCCGGCGTGGGGCGAGCCCTGCCCTGGACGGCGCTGGCCGGCGGCCTGGCCACCGCCTCGATGATCGGCCTGCCACCGTTCGCCGGGTACGTCGCCAAGGAGGCCGGCCTCGAGGGGGTCGCGCACCTGGAGGACGGCACGATCGGCTGGATCGTCCTGGCCGCGGTGGTCGTCGGCTCCGCGTTGACCGTGGCCTACGGCCTGCGGCTGTGGTGGGGCGCGTTCGCCACCAAGGGCGCGCTGGTCCCGCAGTCCAAGACGCACGACGCCGAGGGCGTCGCGACGACGACGTCCCTGGCCGCGGGCGGCGACGAGTCGGTGGCACCCGCCCCCGTCACGCGCCCGTCGTTCCTGCTCACCGCACCCGCGCTCATCCTGGCGTTCCTCGGCCTGGCCGTCGCGCTGCTGCCGCACCTCGGGGAGCACCTGCTCGAGCCGTACGCCGCGACCTACCCCGTGGGCGAGCCGGGCCACCTCCTGCTGTGGGGCGGGTTCGGCCTGGTGCTCTGGCTCACGGTCGGGATCCTCTCCGTCGGCGGGCTGCTCTTCCTGGCGCGGGACAAGGTCGAGCGCTGGCAGGCGCGCGTCCCGCACCTGCTGGAGGCGGACCTCACGTACCGCCGATTCATGCGCAAGCTCGACGACTTCGCGGCCGACGTCACCGCGATCACCCAGCGTGGGTCGCTGCCCCTGTACCTGGGCGTCATCCTCACCACCTGGGTGGTCGCCGTCGGCGGCGCGCTGCTCACCGGGACCTCGTGGCCGCGCGAGGTGCGGCCGTGGGACTACGCCGCGCAGACCGTGTTCGCCGCCGCCACGATCGTCGCGGCCATCCTGGTCGCCCGTGCCCGCCGCCGCCTCAAGGCCGTCATCCTCGCCGGCATCAGCGGCTACGCCATCGCCGGGATGTTCCTGCTGTACGGGGCGCCGGACCTCGCGGTCACGCAGGTGCTGGTCGAGACGATCACGCTGGTCGTCTTCGTGCTCGTGCTGCGCCGCCTGCCCCCGTACTTCTCGGACCGGCCGCTGGCGACGTCGCGCTGGCTGCGCCTGGGGCTCGGCCTGGCCGTCGGGCTCGTCGTCGCCGGGGTCGCCCTGGTCGCGCCGTCGGCCCGCGTGCACGCCCCGGTGTCCGCCGACTTCGCCACCGAGGCCTACGAGTTCGGCGGTGGCAAGAACATCGTCAACGTCACGCTCGTCGACATCCGCGCCTGGGACACGATGGGCGAGATCTCCGTGCTGCTCGTGGCGGCCACGGGCGTCGCCTCGCTGGTCTTCCTGTCCGCCCGCGGCGGCCGCATCTTCCGCGAGCGGGAGGCACCCGCGGACCGCTCGGTGTGGGGCGGGTCGCCCGACCCGATGGCCGCGCTGCGCCGCCCGCAGGCCTCCGCCGAGGCCGACCTCGACATGCCGGCGCCCTCGCGCGGCTCCGCGCCCGTCGGCGGGTCGCGCGCCCGGGAGTGGCTGCGGGCCGGACGCACGGTCGCGCCGCAGCGCCGCTCGGTGATCTTCGAGGTCGTCGTGCGCCTGCTGTTCCACACGATGATCGTGTACTCGGCGTTCCTGCTGTTCAGCGGCCACAACCAGCCCGGTGGCGGGTTCGCCGCCGGCCTGGTCACGGGCATCGCGCTGGCCGTGCGGTACCTCGCGGGCGGCCGGTACGAGCTCGGTGAGGCCGCGCCCGTGCAGCCGGGCTTCCTGCTGGGCACGGGCCTGTTCCTCTCGGCCGGTGCCGGCCTGGCGGCCCTGGTCGTCGGCGGCAACGTGCTGGAGTCCTGGATCCTCGAGTTCCAGCTGCCCATCTGGGGCGACGTCAAGCTCGTCACCAGCCTGTTCTTCGACGTGGGGGTGTACCTGGTGGTCGTCGGCCTGGTGCTCGACATCCTGCGGAGCCTGGGTGCCGAGATCGACCGGCGGGCGGAGTCCGGCGAGGACGACGTGCCGGACCACGCCGTCAGCGGCGACGACCAGCTCGTCCTGCTGCGCGGGATCAACGCGTCCGGCTACGACCCGGTCGAGCGTCGCCCGGACGACGTCTCGGGCGGGCCCGGCGCCGGGGGTGCCGCGTGACCGACATCGTGATGAGCCCCAACATCGTCTTCGTCGTGACGATCGCCGCGCTGTTCACGGTCGGCGTGTACCTCGTCCTCGAGCGCAGCCTCACGCGCATCCTGCTGGGGATCATCCTGCTGGGGAACGGCACCAACCTGCTGATCCTCGTCGCGGGCGGGGCCGCCGGGGCGCCCCCGATCATCGGGGTCGCGTCGGACCGGCCCATGAGCGACCCGCTGCCGCAGGCCCTGATCCTCACGGCGATCGTCATCACCCTCGGCCTGACGGCGTTCCTGCTGGCCATGGCGTACCGGTCGTGGCAGCTGCACCGCCACGACGAGGTGCAGGACGACGTCGAGGACCGCCGCATCGCCCGCCTCGCGGCGCGTGACGAACGCGCCTTCGAGGACGACGACACCGAGTCCGACGGCGAGACGCTCGACGAGGAGGCCGCCGCGGCCCGCGACGAGATGGACGAGGGCGAGGCCTTCGACGAGGCACCCGCCGAACGGCCGCCGCCGGCCACGAGCCACACGCACGGGGAGGAGGGACGATGACCGACTGGAGCTGGCTCGTCCCGCTGCCCGTGGTGCTGCCGCTGTCCGCGGCAGGCCTGGCGCTCGCGCTGTACCGCCGCCCGCGGCTGCAGCGCATCGTCTCGCTCGTGACCCTGGCGCTCGTCGCCGTCGTGTCGGGTGCGCTGCTCGTGCTCGCCGACTCCGGGCCGGTCGTCGTCGAGGTCGGGGACTGGGCGGCGCCCGTCGGCATCAGCCTGGTGGCCGACCGGCTGTCGGCGCTCATGCTCACCGTGTCGTCCGTGGTGATCCTCTGCGTCCTGGTCTACTCCCTCGCGCAGGGCCGGGAGGACGGGGAGCGCTTCGCCCCGATCTCGATCTTCCACCCCACGTACCTGGTGCTGTCGGCCGGCGTCGCCAACGCGTTCCTCTCGGGCGACCTGTTCAACATCTACGTCGGCTTCGAGATCCTGCTCGCCGCGTCGTACGTGCTCATCACCCTGTCGGGCACCCAGGAGCGGATCCGCGCGGGCACGATCTACGTGGTCGTCGCGATCCTGTCCTCGGTGCTGTTCCTCGTGGCCATCGCAGCCGTGTACGCGGCCACGGGCACGGTGAACCTCGCGCAGCTCGCGATCCGCCTGCCGGAGCTCGACGCCGGCGTGCGCACCATGCTGCAGGCGATGCTGCTGCTCGCGTTCGGCATCAAGGCCGCCGTGTTCCCGCTGTCGTCCTGGCTGCCGGACTCGTACCCGACCGCCCCGGCACCCGTCACCGCGGTGTTCGCGGGCCTGCTCACCAAGGTCGGCGTCTACGCGATCGTCCGCACGCAGACCCTGCTGTTCCCCGGCGGACAGCTCGACGACGTCCTCATGGTCGTCGCGCTGGCCACGATGCTCGTCGGCATCCTCGGCGCGGTCGCGCAGGACGACGTCAAACGTCTGCTGTCGTTCACGCTGGTCAGCCACATCGGGTACATGGTGTTCGGCGTCGCCCTGGGCAGCGTCCTCGGCTGGACCGCGGCGATCTACTACGTCGTCCACCACATCACCGTGCAGACCGCGCTGTTCCTCGTCGTCGGGCTCGTCGAGCGCTTCGGCGGGACCACGTCCCTCGACCGCCTCGGCGGCCTGGCGAAGATGACGCCCGTGCTCGCCGTGCTGTTCTTCGTCCCGGCGATGAACCTGGGCGGCATCCCGCCGTTCTCGGGCTTCCTCGGCAAGGTCGGGCTCCTCGAGGCGGGTGTCGAGCTCGGCACCCCGCTGGGGTACGCGCTGGTGACCGGCTCGGTCGTCACGTCGCTGCTCACGCTCTACGCGCTCATCAAGGCGTGGAACAAGGCCTTCTGGCAGAGCCCGCCCGAGCCGCTGCCGGCCAACCACGTGCCCGCCCACATGGTCGTCCCCACGGCCGCGCTGGTCGTCGTCAGCCTCGGGCTGACCGTGTTCGCCGGGCCGCTGTACGCGTACACCGAGCGGGCCGCCCAGACGCTCGCGGACCGCTCGCCGTACATCGAGGCGGTGCTGCCCGACGGGGAGCGCGGCGAGGGCGAGTCGCAGCGCGCGGCCGAGGACTCCGAGGTCGACGAGGACCTGCCCGGTCCTCAGGACGTCGAGACCACGGGAGGTGACCGATGAGCCTGCACCCGCGCCGCGCCGGCTGGCGCTTCCAGTGGGCCACCGTCCTGTGGCTGACCGTCGTGTGGGTGCTGCTCTGGGGTGACTTCACCTGGGGCAACGTCGTCAACGGCATCCTGCTCGGGCTGCTCGTCACCGCCGGGCTGCGCATGACGCCCGTCGACTTCCGCGGGCGTGTGCACCCCGTCGGGCTGCTCGTGCTGCTGGGCCGGTTCGCGGCCGACCTGGTGCGGGCCTCGTTCGAGGTCAGCATGGTCGCGCTGCGGCCGCGGCACACCCCGCGCGGTGCGGTGATCTGCGTGCAGCTGCGCAGCCACTCGGACCTGTACCTCACGCTGACGGCCGAGCTCGTCTCGCTCGTGCCCGGCTCGATCATCGTCGAGGCCCACCGCCTGACCGGGCGGCTGTACGTGCACGTCCTCGACGTCGAGACCAGCGGTGGCGTCGAGAAGGCCCGGCAGGCCGTGCTCGACCAGGAGGCGCGCCTGCTGCGTGCGCTCGCGTCCGACGAGGAGCTGGCGGAGGCGGGCCTGCCCCGTTCCCGGCGAGCCGACGAGGTGGTGTCCCGATGAACCCGTTCGACGTCGTCGTCGTGGTCTGCGGCGTGCTGCTGACGCTGGGCGCGGGGTTCGCCGTCGTGCGCGCCGAGAAGGGCCCGTCGATGCTCGACCGCACGGTCGCGCTCGACATCGTCGTCACGACGATGATCGCGGCGATCGCGCTGTACGCCGCCTACTACCGGCGCGCCGACGTGGTGCCGCTGCTCGTGGTGCTCTCGCTCGTGGGCTTCGTCGGGTCGGTGACCGTCGCGCGGTTCGCCGCCGTCGAGCCCGAGGGTGAGGGACGCGTGCGCACCCGCGAGGAGGTCGCTGCCGAGGAGGCTGAGAAGCGCCGCCTCGAGCAGGAGGAGGAGGAGGCGCGCCGCCGGCGGCGCCGCGCCGCCGAGGACGCGGCGGCCGGTGGCTCGCCCGCCGTCGAGGACGCCGCGACGGGGACCGCCCCCGCCGTCGACGAGACCGTCCCGACGAACGCGAACGACACGGTCGAGCCCGAGCCCGACGACGAGCACCACGGCGGCCCGGCGGACGAGGAGACGCGATGAACCAGGACACGTGGGGCACGGTGGCGGACGTCGTCTCGATCGTCTGCCTGCTGGGCGGGGCGTTCTTCGCGTTCGCCGCAGGGGTGGGCGCGCTGCGTTTCCCCGACCTGCTCTCCCGCATGCACGCCGGCACGAAGCCGCAGGTCCTGGGCCTGGTCCTCGTGCTCATCGGGCTGGCGCTGCGCCTGCGCGAGGGCGGCGCGGTGTGGGCGCTGGTGCTGGTCGCCATCTTCCAGATGCTCACGGCGCCCGTCGCCGCGCACATGGTCGGCCGGGCGGGCTTCCGCACCGGCAAGGTGCGCAACGACCTGCTCGTGGTCGACGAGCTCTCGCGGGACCTCGACGAGACGCGCCCGGGCCGCGCGATGCGCGGCGACGACCTCTGAGCGACGACCTCTGAGCGACGACCTCTGAGCGAGGACCTCTGAGCGAGGGCCTCAGAGCGGACGCCCGGGCACGGGGCCCGTGACCCCGGCGCGGACCGGGTCCGCCCGCGCCTGCCGGCGCCCGCTGACGAGGGCTCGCGGCCCGCCGACGTGCGGGACGCGTCAGCTGCGGGCGGCGCGCCCGGCGAGCTTCGCGGCGCCTCGCGTGGCCAGGACCCGCGACAGCGAGATGGCTGCGCCGCTGATCACGGCGGCCGTGGCGACCTCGCTGAACTTGATGTCGGGCTCGGTCGAGTCAGGCGTCGGCGGCTTGTGGCCCTTGGCCTTGGTCCACGCGGCGTCGATGATCTTCTGCACCGCCCACGCGGCGATCAGCGTGACCCCCGCGCCGACGATCTTCGCCGTCATCGACTGCTTCTGCCCGTCGTCCGACATGGTCTCCTCCGTCGTCTCGCCTGCGAGGACGCTACCCGTGATCCGACGATCGCACAGGTCGGGGCTAGGATCGACCGCGAACGACAGGGGAGCGTCGACCGCCGTCACGGCGGGCGGACGCTGAGAGTGCGGACCACCGCAGACCCTCGAACCTGATCCGGGTGATACCGGCGTAGGGAGTCGGGCTTTCTCTCCTCCCGTGCCCGTCGTGCAGGACGCCCCGCGCCCCGCACGCCGAGCGCGGGACCCCTCCGACGACGACGGAGGACGACACGTATGACCACCCCCCGGGGCCCGCGCGCCCCACGCCGCCGCGCCGCGACCGGCCTGGTCGCGGCCGCCGCGCTCACGACGCTGACCGCCTGCTCCGCCCTCGGCGCCACGTCCGACGACCCGACCTCGTCGGCCGGCGGGACCGTGACCCTCGTGACGCACGAGTCCTTCGCACTGTCCGAGGGGCTGCTGGAGCAGTTCGAGGAGCAGTCCGGTCTGAGCGTCGAGCTGGTGCAGCAGGCCGACGCCGGCGCGCTGGTCAACCAGCTCGTGCTCACCAAGGACGCGCCCCTGGGTGACCTGGTGTTCGGCATCGACAACGCGTTCGCGTCGCGCGCGCTCGACGAGGGCGTCGTGGTGCCGGCCGACCTGACCGCACCGGCGGCCCAGGACGCCGCCGCGTACGCGGTGCCGGGTGACGAGGACGGCGCGCTGACCGCGGTCGACCTCGGCGACGTGTGCCTCAACGTCGACACCGGGTGGTTCGCCGAGCGCGGCGTGCCGGAGCCCACGACCCTCGAGTCGCTGCTGGACCCCGCGTACCGCGACCTCGTGGTGGTGCCGGACCCGGTGACGTCCTCGCCGGGCCTGGCGTTCCTGCTCGCCACCGTCGGGGCCTTCGGCGAGGACGGCTGGGCGGACTACTGGGCAGGGCTGCGGGACAACGGCCTGCAGGTGGCCGACGGCTGGTCCGAGGCGTACTACACCGACTTCACGGCCGGCGGCGGCGAGGGCCCGCGGCCCGTCGTCCTGTCGTACGCGTCGTCGCCGCCGTTCACGGTGCCCGAGGGCGGGGACGCCCCGACCACGCGGGCGCTCCTCGACACGTGCTTCCGGCAGGTCGAGTACGCCGGTGTGCTGGCCGGCGCCGCGAACCCCGAGGGTGCCGCCGCGCTGCTGGACTTCCTGCTGTCCGACGACGTGCAGGCCGACATCCCCGGCGCGATGTACATGTACCCCGTCAGCTCGACCGTCGAGCTGCCGGAGGAGTGGGCGGCGTGGGCGCCGCTCGCGCAGGAGCCGTTCACCGTCGCGCCCGCCGACGTGACCGAGCACCGCGAGCAGTGGCTGACCACCTGGTCCGACACCGTGATCGGCTGACCGTGCCCACCCCCGGCTCGCGCACCGCCGCCCGCCCCGCCGTCCTCGCCGAAGGCCCCGACGGTGGCGAGCAGGAACGCCAGG
>JAEWEJ010000023.1 GCA_023389455.1 Actinomycetes bacterium
GTCCGCAGCTCGTGGCTGGCGTCGGCGACGAAGCGTCGCTGGCGGTGCAGCGCCTCGGCCAGCGGCGCCACGGCGCGCCGCCCGACGACGACGCCGCTGACGACCGCGGCGACGGCCCCGGCCCCCGCGGCGACCGCGAACGCCAGCAGCAGGTGGCGCCGGTCGGCGAGCTGGAAGCGGGAGTCGAAGACGGCCTGCACGACCTCGTCGCCCTGCCGTGCGGTGCGCACGTGGTAGACGGTGCCGTCGGCCTCGACGCGCGTGTCCTGCGTGACCCCGGTGACGTCCACCTGCGTGAGTGCGTCGAGCAGCGGGAACCCGTCCGGCGGCGGCGCGATGCCGGTGTCCACCGTGGTCCCGTCGTAGGTGAAGATCCAGCTGCACGCGGGCGGGCCGGCGATCGTGCCGTGGGTGACGCCCCAGGCGAGCTCGCCGTCGATCTGCCTCTCCTGGTTGTGCAGCATGACGCCGTAGGAGATCGCGCCGGCGAGGCTGAGCAGGGCGGCCACCACGAGCCCGACGAGCGAGCCGATGCGCAGCCGCGCGCGGCGGACGGTGCGCTCCTCGGGGCTGACGGCGCTCACAGCGCACCGAGCCGGTACCCGCTGCCGTGCACGGTGCTGATGGCGTCGCGCCCGAGCTTGCGCCGCAGGTAGTAGACGTAGGTGTCGACGATGGACGCGGCCTCGGTGTCCGCGAAGACCGTGCGCCGCAGCTCGGCGCGGGTGTGGACGGACCGGGGGCGGTCGGCCAGTGCGCGCAGCAGCGCCAGCTCACGTGTCGAGAGGTCCACGCGGGCGCCGTCGCCGCGCACCACCTGCCGTTCGACCACGTCGAGCCAGCCCGTGCCCAGTGCCACGTGCGTGTCCGCCTCGTCGACGCGTCGGCACAGGGCCCGGATCCGTGCGCTGAGCTCGTCCAGCTCGAACGGCTTGCTGAGGTAGTCGTCGGCGCCGGCGTCGAGCCCGGCCACCCGGTCGGCGACCGTCCCCAGGGCGGTGAGCACCAGGGCCCGGGCCACGACCGCGCGCGCCCGCAGCCGTGCGATCAGGTCCAGCCCGTCGACGGCCGGCAGGCGCCGGTCCACCACGAGCACGTCGTACGGCCGTGTGAGGCCCAGGTGCAGGCCGCGGTGGCCGTCGCGGGCCTGGTCGACGAGGTAGCCCTCGTCGCTGAGGGCCTCGGCGAGCGTGTCGTTCAGCTCGCGGTCGTCCTCGACGACGAGGAGGCGGTGGGTTCGTCCCGACATGTCCCGACTGTGGCACATCCGGTGTGACTTGCGTAACACCCGTCTCGTCACAGCGTCGTCCGGACGGGCTCGACCGCGGGCTCGGCCTGCGCCGGTGGCAGCGGGTGGCGGCGCTCGACCCAGGTGAGCAGCGGGCTGGTCATGATCGTCGTCACGAGCGCGACCAGCACGAGCACCGTGAACAGCGCGGGGCCGACGATCCCGGCCTCCAGCCCGATGTTCAGGGCGATGAGCTGCATGAGCCCGCGCGCGTTCATGAGCGAGGCCACCCGCAGGGACACGCCCTGGGTCTCACCGCGTCGGCGGGCGGCCAGCCAGCACGCGCCGAACTTGCCGACGACCGCGACCAGGACGCACGCCACCGCGAACAGCAGCACGGACGGCTCGGTGAACACGCCGAACCGGGTGTTCAGCCCCGAGTAGGTGAAGAACATCGGCACGAGGACGGCCGTCACCGGGGTGAGCGCCCCGACCACGCGGTCCGCCGCCGGAACCCGGGGGACGGCCAGTCCCAGCGCGAACGCGCCGAACACCGCGTACAGGCCGATCTCGTCGGTGAACCACGCGGCGCCGAACAGCACGGCGACGGTGCTGAGCAGCCGCGCGTCGTCGCCCACGCGCGTGGCGGCCATGAGGCGGCGCATCCCCGGGTGGGCCACGTACCGGACCAGCGCGACGAACACGAGCGCGCCGCCCACCGTGACCAGGGCCGGCCCCGCGCTGCCGGTGGCGGCGGCGAGCACCACGGCGAGCAGGACCCACGCCACGACGTCGTCCACCGCGCCGCTGGCCAGTGCGATCGAGCCGTGCCGGGTGCCGGCCTGCCCCTGCTCGGTGATGATGCGCGCGAGCATCGGGAAGGCGGTGATCGCCAGGGCGACGCCGACGAACGCGGCCACGACCCCCACGGGCACGCCGTCGGGCTGCAGCGGCACGTGCCCGGCGGCGACGAGCACCAGGCCCGCGCCGAGCACCAGGGGCGCCGTCACCCCCGCGAGCGACACGGCCGCCGCGGTGCGTGGCAGGCCGTCCGACCCGTGCGTGCCGAACGCGTACCCGGCGTGGAACATCAGCAGCACCAGGCCGATCTGCCCCACGACGAACAGCACCGGTCGCACCTCGCCGGGGAAGACCGCCTCCTGCACCGCGGGCAGGAGCAGCCCGAGCAGGGACGGCCCGAGCAGGACGCCGGCGACCATCTCCCCGACGACGGGCGGCTGGCCCACCCGTCCGAGGAGCCAGGAGACCGCGCGGCAGACGAGCAGGATGACGACGACCGCGAGGAAGAACCGCGGTGCGAGCTCGACGGGTGTCATGCGCGGACCTCCGTGAAGTAGGTGGTGCAGGGCCTGGTGCGGCGGGCGTCGAGGACCATGACCGTCCCGAGCACGAGCTGCTGGAGCGAGCGCCCGACGTCGGCCCACCGGTCGGCCAGGCGCATCGCCGCGAGGCGCACGGGGCCGGGTCCCGCGGCGCCGACGGGCGTCAGGTAGGCCGGCCCGCGGTTCGGCATCGAGCGGGTGTGCGCGGCGCTCGACGTGACGTCGTACCGGCGCAGCACCTCGCGCAGCACCGCGCGCAGCATGACCGGCGCCGAGCCGCGGGCGGGGCACGCCCGGTTGGCGGTCACGCCGAACGGGATGAAGTGCGCGTCGTGGCGGTGCAGGGTGCGCCACCGCTCCGGGTCGAACGCGTCGTCCGCGGCGGTGCCGGTGCGCTGGTACGCGAGGTAGTTGAAGAGCAGCACCGAGCCCGTCGGCAGCGTGACGTCCTCGTCGACGACGACGGGGGCGGACGTGATGCGGTGCGCGACCCCGAACAGCGGGTGCACCCGCAGCGTCTCGTCGACGATCCGGTCGAGCGCGTCGTCGTCGTCCACCTGGTCGCGGGCCGGCGGGTACGACCCGGCGCACAGCAGCAGGTGCGCGGCGGCCTCGGACATCTGCACCACCGCGGTGTTGAAGAACGCGCCCTGCAGGTACCAGGCGGTCTCCTGCGCCGTGAACGGCGGTGGGAGCACGACGGGGCACGTGCCGTCCTCCACGCGGCCGCGCAGGTACCGGGTCAGCCGGTCACGGCGGTCCATGTGCCGCAGCCCGGTGGCCTTCAGCGCGGTCACGACGTC
Organism: Actinomycetes bacterium; assembly: GCA_023389455.1. Taxonomy (GTDB): domain Bacteria; phylum Actinomycetota; class Actinomycetes; order Actinomycetales; family Cellulomonadaceae; genus Cellulomonas. Next base: position 3,375 of record JAEWEJ010000023.1, read on the forward strand.
GTCGGCGTGCGCCACGACCAGGTCGCGTGCGTCGGGCGGGCACGGCTCGTCGAAGACCAGCTCGTGGTAGACCTCCGCCCACACGGGCATCAGCAGGTCCCGCAGGCGCACCCGGCTCGTGCGGTCCGGCGGGAGCGCGTCGAGGGCCCGGCGGACCGCTGCCGTCACGAGCTCGTCGCTGCGGGCGTGCCGGACCGCGAGCACCTGCCGGGTCGTGCGGGCCACCGTGCGGTAGCGCTCACCGGGCTCGAGGTGCTCCTGGTGCATGTGCGCCCCCGGGGCCAGCCAGTACCAGAACAGGTCCGACAGGCCCGCGCCCTCGCTGCGCCCGTCCGCGGCGGGGTCGGAGTAGACCCGCTCGAAGTCCTCGGGCCCCACCAGCGGGCCGGGGACGGGGATCCCCTCGGTGCCGTTGACCCGGGTGAACACCTGCTCGCGCAGCCGGATCACGGCCGGCGGCAGCCAGTGCGGCAGGGTCCACGCGGCGGCGGCCCCCACCGCGGCCAGGACGACCCCGGTGACGCTCACGGCACGACCACCAGGTCGGGCGTCAGGTCCGCGGGACGGTGCGCGCCCACCAGGGTCATGGCGTGCGCCAGGTCCTCGGTCAGGCCGTCCAGGACGGCCCGGACGCCGTCGGCACCGGACACGGCCAGGCCCCACAGCACGGGCCGGCCCACCATGACCGCCCGGGCGCCCAGCGCGAGCGCGACGAGCACGTCCCCGCCGGTGCGCACCCCGCCGTCCAGCAGGACCGGGACGCGGCCGTCGACGGCCGCCAGCACCGCCGGCAGCGCGTCGAGGGTGCTCAGCGCACCGTCGAGCTGGCGTCCGCCGTGGTTCGACACCACGACACCGTCCACGCCGTGCTCGACGGCCAGGCGCGCGTCCGCGGGGTGCAGCACCCCCTTGACCAGCACCGGCAGCGACGTCACGCCGCGCAGCCACGCGACGACGTCCCAGCCCAGGTCGGGGTCGACGACCAGGTCCCGCACGCGCCCGCCCGCGTCGCGCATGTTCTCGCACACCAGACCCGCGGGCAGGCTCGTGAAGCCGTGGTGCTCGGCACGCGGGTGGCGGCCGCGCACCGGGGAGTCGACCGTCACCACCAGGGCCCGGCAGCCCGCCGCCTGCGCCCGGGCGACCACGTGCGCCGTGAACCCGCGGTCCGGCTGCACGTACAGCTGGAACCACAGCGGCGCGCCGGCGGCGGCGACGTCCTCGACGGACCGGGTGGCCATCATGCTCAGCGTCAGCAGGCCGCCGGCCCCCGCGACGCCGCGCGCGGTCGCGACCTCGCCGTCGGGGTGGGCGAGCCGGTGGAAGGCCGTGGGGGCGACGACGACGGGGGACGGGACCCGTGCCCCGGGCAGGACGGTGGCCAGGTCCGGGGTGCCCGGCGCGCGCAGCACCCGGGGTC
>JAEWEJ010000078.1 GCA_023389455.1 Actinomycetes bacterium
TCCCGGTCCCCGTCGGGGCCATGCCCGTGCCCATGCCCATCCCCGTGCCGACACCCGCACCGACGCCGTCCCCCTGACGTCGGTGCGTCCCACCGCCCCGCTCCGGCGCGGCCGGGCGCCACGCCCCCGGGGTGGCGGGGCTCAGGCCCCCAGCGCCTGCGCGACCACGCCCTTGGCCGCCTCCTGCACCTGCGTCAGGTGCTCGGGGGAGACGAACGACTCGGCGTAGATCTTGTAGACGTCCTCGGTGCCCGAGGGGCGGGCCGCGAACCACGCGTTCTGCGTGGTCACCTTGAGCCCGCCGATGGCGGCGTCGTTGCCCGGCGCGCGCGTGAGCTTGGCGGTGATCGGCTCACCTGCCAGCTCCGTGGCGGTGACCTGCTCGGGGGACAGGGCGGCCAGCGTCGCCTTCTGCTCGCGGGTCGCGGCGGCGTCGACGCGCGCGTACCAGGACTCGCCGAACCGGCCGACGAGCTCCGCGTGGTGCTGCGACGGGCTCTTCCCGGTGGTCGCCAGGATCTCGGAGGCGAGCAGGGCCGGGAGGATCCCGTCCTTGTCGGTGGTCCACACCGTGCCGTCGGTCCGCAGGAACGACGCCCCGGCGGACTCCTCGCCGCCGAACCCGACGGACCCGTCGATGAGGCCGGGCACGAACCACTTGAACCCGACCGGCACCTCGAGCAGGCGGCGGTCCAGCGACGCCGCGACGCGGTCGATCAGCGACGACGACACGAGCGTCTTGCCGATCGCCGTGCCCGCGGGCCAGCCCGGACGCGCCCCGCCGTACAGGTACGCGATCGCCACCGCGAGGTAGTGGTTGGGGTTCATCAGCCCGGCGTCGGGGGTGACGATGCCGTGGCGGTCCGCGTCGGCGTCGTTGCCCGTCGCGATGTCGAACGGTGCGCGCCGGTCCGGTCCCGGCTGCATGCGCTCCAGCAGGGACGCCATCGCGTACGGCGACGAGCAGTCCATGCGGATCCTGCCGTCCCAGTCGAGCGTCATGAACGACCAGCGCGGGTCGACCTGCGGGTTCACGACGGTGAGGTCCAGGCCGTAGCGCTCGCCGATGGCGCCCCAGTACTCGACCGACGCCCCGCCCAGCGGGTCGGCGCCGATGCGCACGCCCGCGGAGCGGATCGCGTCCAGGTCGACCACGTTCGCCAGGTCGTCGACGTACGACGTCAGGTAGTCGTGCTTGCGCGTGGTGCTCGCGGCGAGGGCCTGCTGGATGCCGACGCGCGGCACGTTGCGCCAGCCCGTCCGCAGGATCTCGTTGGCACGGTCCGCGATCCAGCCGGTCGCGTCGGACCCGGCGGGGCCGCCGTGCGGCGGGTTGTACTTGAAGCCGCCGTCGCGCGGGGGGTTGTGCGAGGGGGTCACGACGATGCCGTCGGCGAGCCCGGGGCCCTGCGTGCGGACGCCCGCGCCGGTCGCGGCGCCGTTGTGCGTGAGGATCGCCAGCGACACCGCGGGCGTGGGCGTCCAGGAGTCGCGCGCGTCGACGTGCACCTCGACGCCCGCCGCGGCCAGCACCTCGAGCGCGGTGGTCCACGCCGGCTCCGAGAGCGCGTGGGTGTCGCGCCCGATGAACAGGGGCCCGTCGGTGCCCTGGCCGCGCCGGTACTCCACGATGGCGGCGGTGATGGCCACGATGTGCGCCTCGTTGAAGGCGCCGTCGAGCGACGACCCCCGGTGGCCCGAGGTGCCGAACACGACGCGCTGCGCCGGGTCGTCCAGGTCGGGGGTGCGGTCGTGGTACGCCGAGAGCAGGGCGTCGAGGTCGACGAGGTCGGAGGGCTGGGCGAGGGTGCCGGCACGCGGATCCATACGGGTGATCCTCCCGCAGGTGGCGCCCCGTGCGCACCTGCTCGCGGAGCACGTCGCACGGGGTCGCCGCGTGCACGGCGGCGCGGGGCCGACGGGACGTCGACCGGCCGCGCGACGGTGCGCGCCGCCGCCCCGCGGGCGGTGCGCCCGACGACAGTCGGTAGGGTGCACGCATGGCCAAGACCACCCCCTCCTTCGTGCTGCGTCCGTTCGAGGGTCTGCCCGGTGAGCCCGACTGGGTCGCGCTGCGCGAGCTCGTCCCCGCCGCCACCGCCACCGCCCGCACCACCGCCGAGCACGGCGCCCGTGACGTCGTCGTCACCACCGTGCTGCCCAACAGCTGGGCCGCGCTGCACCGCGCGGACGGCGTCGTGCTCGTCGCGCTGCAGACCGGCACCAGCTCGGGTGACGCGAGCCGCGACGTCGCGACCGCGCTGCTCCTGGCCCTGGACGCCGAGCCGGGCACGGCCATCGAGAACATCGGCCTGCCCACGGCGGGCCCGCGCCTGCAGGACGTGCTCGACCTGTCGGTGCCGTTCGAGGTCACGGTCCAGGAGAGCTTCTCGTACTGGCTGGACCCGACCACGGAGATCACGCCGGACCTGCAGACCGCGATGGAGGAGGCCGACGCCGGCATCATCGACACCCGTCGCCTGACCGCCGTGGAGTCCGCGTACTGGTGCCGCATGGGTGCCCGCGAGTACCTGCGGTGGGCGCAGCCCGCCGACGAGCAGGTCGTGCTCGACGGCCTGGCGCGTCTGCACTCGCGCCGCGAGTCCGGGTTCGACGACGCGAAGTTCATCGGCTACTTCCGCGCCGCCGGCATCGTCGTGCCGGTGTGGGAGCTGGCCCGCGGCTCCGAGGCCGACGACATCGAGAAGCCGCTCGCCGACTTCGCGCCCCGGCTGGAGGCCGCGATGGCCGACACCGCGCCGCTCGACGCGAACGCGCGCCGCGCCCGCGCCGGTCTGGTGGCACGGCAGGTCACCCTGCGCTAGTCGGCGGCGGGTGTCGCAGAGCACGCTGCCGTGAGGCGCCCGTGGCCGGACGCTCGATAGGGTGGGCCACGTGACACGCAGCGGTAGCGAGGCCCCCGGACCCGCGCTCGACGCACCCTCCGGCGAGGTAGCACCGCAGACGAGCCGCACGCCTCGCTCCCCGCGGGCACGTCAGCGCGTCGCCGTCGTCATCCCCGCCAAGGACGAGTCGCGGCGGATCGCGGCGACCGTGCGCTCGGCGCGCGCGATCCCGCAGGTCGACCTCGTGCTGGTCGTCGACGACGGCTCCGAGGACAACACGCAGCACGTCGCACGCGAGGCCGGTGCGGTCGTGGTGCGGCACTCCCACAACCGCGGCAAGGCGGCGGCGATGGAGACGGGCGCCGCGGTCGTCGCGATGCGTGACGCCCCCGACCGTCCGCCGCGCCACCTGCTGTTCATCGACGGCGACCTCGCGGACACCGCGGTGAACACCGCGCCGCTCGTCCCGCCGGTGATGGACGGCGTCGCGGACCTCACGATCGCGCTCCTGCCGCCGCAGCCCGGCGCGGGTGGTCGCGGTCTGGTCGTCGGGGCGGCGCGTCGCGCGATCGCCTCGATGACGGGCTGGACCCCCACGCAGCCGCTGTCCGGCATGCGCTGCCTGACGCGCGAGGCGTTCGAGGCGGCGACGCCGCTCGCCCGCGGCTGGGGCGTCGAGGCGGGCATGACGATCGACCTGCTGCGCCAGGGGTTCCGTGTCCTGGAGGTCCCGTGCGAGCTGCGGCACCGGCCGTCGGGCACCGACCTCAAGGGTCAGCTGCACCGGGCGGCGCAGTACCGCGACGTGCAGCTGGCCGTGAGCACGCGCCGCGCGCGGGCTGCGGCGTCGAGCGTCAGGCAGACGATCTCGCCGCGGGAGCGCCCGGGTCGCTGACCCCACCGTGGACGGCCTCGACGTCCTCGGCGCGCGCGTCCAGCCGCCACTGCGCGGCCGCCGCGACCAGGCACGGCACCGCGACGGCGATGCCCGTCGCCGGGACGACGATGCCCGAGTCGTTCATGAGGAAGCCGACCGCGAGCGCCGCGCCGGTCGCCGCCACGGCGGGCCGCAGCAGCGGGACCTCGCGCTGCAGGCCGGCCAGCGGTGAGCCGGCGCCGAGCAGGCCACCGCCGCTGCGGGCCCGCGGGCCCGCGAGCACGAGCCAGGTCAGCGCGACGCCGCCGACCGCCAGCAGCAGGTAGCGCCACGACGTGATGACCCGCAGGTTCACGGAGAGCTTGCGCCACACCACGTCCCACAGCCCGCCGTCGAGCACGGTGTCGAGGAACCGTCCCAGGTGCGTGCGGTCCGCCGCCGGGCGCATCCAGTCGAGGAACGCGAACCCGAGGATGACGGCCACGCCGACCGCGCCGATGAGCAGCACGACCCGCCACGAGACGCGCCGGCCGCTGACGGCGATCGCGAGCATCGCGAACGCCAGGATCATCGCCACCGGGCCGCCGAAGTCGGCGCCCCAGGCGGGTGCGCCGTCGACGACCGTCACGACCAGGCCGACGGCGACCACCGCCAGCACGGCCGCGCGCCGCCGTCCCTGCCGCACGAGGCGGTCCGCGACGACCAGCGCCACGAGGACGCCGGCGGCCGTCAGCAGGGCGAAGGCCTGGTTGCTCATGCCGTAGAACCGGGCGGCCATGATGCGCTGCGCGCCCATCGGCGAGTCGATGACGAGCGTGGACCCCGTGACGCCGTCGACGACGAGGGTCACCACCGTCACCACGGCGACCACCCCTGCGGGACCCAGCACGTGCCGCCGCCACGGCCCCGCGAGCGCGGCTCCCGTGATGAGGGCGATCCACCCGAGCAGCGTCAGCCAGAAGGCGGTCGCCGGGCGGTCCGCGCGCCACCAGGGCACGAGCCCGACGAGGAACGACGCGACGGGCGCGGACCCGAGCGCGAGCGCCGTGACCTGCAGCACCCGAAGCGCCGGGCGCAGCGGGCCGCGGTCGGCGCGGGCACGCGTCACGAGCAGGAAGGCGGCGGCGCCGAACAGCGCGGCCTGGCCCAGGGCGAGCCGGGCGGAGAACGCGCCGGACACCCGCGTGATGGCCAGGGCCTCGCGCTGGATGTCGAGCAGGCGGGCGACCCGGGCGCTGCCCGTCGCCGGGCCGGGCGTCGGGACCAGCTGCGCACCGGGCAGGGCCGGCGCCTCGTCCTCGAGGCCGAGCAGCATGAGCAGGGTGGGCGTGACGTCGGTGGCCTGCACGACCCCCGGCTGCCGGGTCGAGCCCGACGTCAGCAGGCTCGCCCCGAACGGTGCGCCGTCCGGTCGCGGGCCCAGCGCCATCGCGGCCTGCAGCCCGGTGCGCCCGGAGTCGGCGAGCGAGACGAGCAGCACCGTGGCGTCGTGGTCCGCCAGGCCGGCGAGCACGGCCGCGACGTGGGCGTCGACCGTGACGGCCTGCTGGGCGCGTGTGGGCTCCACGATCGACTCGGAGCCGGGCAGGGCGCTGTCGCCCTCGCCGAGCCCCGGCAGGTCGGTCCCGGGGTCGGCGTCGGGCGTGGCCGACGGGGTGGCCGACGAGGCGCGCGGCACCGTCGCGTGCCCGGGGTCGCGGATCGCTCCCGCGTCGACGACGAGCAGCTGCGAGCCGGCTGCCGCGTCGGTGACGGCCCGGGTGAGGGCGCGGGGCTGGGCGGGGACCCGCTCGTGGGTGCCGACCGGCAGGCCGTCGGACGAGGACAGCGCGATGGCCGCACCGGGACCGATGCCGGTGGCGGTCGTGCCCGTGCGGGCCAGCAGGTCACCGAGCATCCCCGGGCGTGCGCCGTACGACTCCGCGGCGGCCGCGGCCACGTAGTCCTGCCAGCCGGGGACCTCGCCGCTGTCCCCGGGGTCGCGCAGGGTGCGGCACGTCCGGTCGTCGGCGGGCAGGTCGGCGGCCCGGTTGCCGGAGGAGACGGCGAGCCAGCCGTCCGCCGGGCACGCCCGGCCGGCGACCGACCGGGCGGCGACCGCGCCGATCGACCCCTCGCGCGACAGCGCCCACAGCGCCGGCGTCGTCAGGGACCCGATGTCGTCCCAGCGCAGGCCGGTGACGCCGACGAGGACCACCGGACCGGGCACCGCTCCGGGCGCGGCCGGGGCGGTGCCGGAC
>JAEWEJ010000122.1 GCA_023389455.1 Actinomycetes bacterium
CGCGACGTGCTGGTGGTGCAGCTCGGCGCCGGCGTGGAGCTCGTCAACCTCGAGCAGGAGGCGGAGGTGCGCGCCCTGGCCGCCGGCAGCACGCCCGAGCAGACCCTGCGGCGCATGGACGCCGTCGGGCAGGCGCGCTCCCGCCTGGCGGGCAACGTCGCACCGCTGCTGGCCGTCGAGGCCATGGCGATCGCGCTGCGGCCCCAGGGCTGACCGCCGCCGCGGGCCCCGCCGGGGGCCCGGCAGCGCCGCCGGGGTGCCACGGACGCCGTGACAGGCCCGTCGACGGTGCCGGATCCGTGGGTCCGGGCGGCTACCGTAGACGCATGCCGACGCGACCTCTCCTGCGCCGGTGCGCCCTCGTCGCCCTCGTCGTGCTCGGTCTGACCGGATGCGTCGCGCCGAAGCACCAGGCCACGTCCCCGACGCCCGGGGCGCCGACCTCCGGGACCGCCGACCCCGCGCTCGCCCGGTACTACGACCAGGTCCTGGAGTGGACGACGTGCGGCAGCGAGCAGTGCGCCGACGCGACCGTCCCGCTCGACTGGGACGAGCCCGAGGGGGACACGGTCACCGTGGCGCTGCGCCGCGTGCCCGCGTCGGGCGGTGCGCCCATCGGGTCGCTGCTGGTCAACCCCGGAGGGCCGGGCCGATCGGCGATCGACTCCATCGGGTTCTTCCGGCAGGTGGTCTCCCGTGACGTCCTCGCCGCGTACGACCTCGTGGCGTTCGACCCGCGGGGTGTGCAGCACTCGTCCCCGGTGACCTGCGTGGACCCCGAGGAGCTGGACGAGATCACAGCCTGGGTGCCCGACTGGTCCACCGACGAGGGCATCGCCGCGGCGGCGGAGCGCAGCGGGCAGCTCGGCGAGTCCTGCCTGGAGCGGACCGGCCCGCTGCTGGGGAACGTGGACACGCTCAGCGCCGCCCGTGACATGGACGTGCTGCGCTCGGCGCTGGGCGACGAGGCGCTCACGTACCTCGGCTACTCCTACGGCACGGAGCTGGGCGCGGCCTACGCCGCGCTGTTCCCCGAGCGCGTCGGACGGTTCGTCCTGGACGGTGCCGTCGACCCCACGCTGGACTCGGGCCAGGTCGCCGCCGGGCAGGCGGCGGGCTTCGAGGGGGCGCTGCGCGCGTACGTCGCGGACTGCCAGGCCGGCCCGGCGTGCCCGCTCGACGGGGACGTCGACGCAGGGCTCGGGCAGATCACGCGCATGTTCGACCGGATCCGCGCGAACCCCCTGCCGACCGGCAGCGACCGGGAGCTCACGGTGTCGCTGGCCTTCAGCGGCGTCGCGGCACCGCTGTACACGCAGGCGAGCTGGAAGGTGCTCACCCGAGCCCTCACCGCCGCCATCGACCAGGGTGACGGCTCGGTGCTGCTGCAGCTGGCCGACAGCTACTACGGGCGCCAGGCCGACGGCAGCTACGTCTCCAACCAGAACGAGGCCTTCACCGCCGTGCTGTGCCTCGACGACCGCCCGTCCTCGGACCCCGACGACATGCGGGCCGACGCCGCCGAGATCGAGGCGGTCGCCCCGACGGTCGGCGAGTTCTTCGCCTACGGCGGGGCGTCCTGCGCGCAGTGGCCCGTCCCGGCGGTGGGATCGCTCGACTCGTACGACGCGACGGGCGCCGCACCGATCCTGGTGATCGGCACGACGAACGACCCCGCCACCCCGTACGCGTGGGCGGAGCAGCTGGCCGACCTGCTCTCGTCCGGCGTCCTGCTGACGTTCGAGGGCGAGGGGCACACGGCGTACGGCCGCTCGAACCAGTGCATCGAGGACGCCGTCGACGCGTACCTGCTGACGGGCGAGCCGCCGGCCGACGGCACGCGCTGCTGACTTTGGTGTCAGGCCCACCGCCGGGTACAGTGGGCGCGCTCGCCGAACGGCCGCGCACACGCGTGTCCGCCCGACGATGCCGCCTTAGCTCAGTCGGCAGAGCGTCTCACTCGTAATGAGAAGGTCAAGGGTTCGATTCCCTTAGGCGGCTCCGCAACGAAGGCCCCGCACGGTGTGTGCGGGGCCTTCGTCGTCCTGGGCCTTCGTCGTCCTGGGCCGTCGTGGTGCCGGGGCCCGTCGTCCCAGGTGCCGGGTGCGTGCACCACGGACCGAGGTCCCGGGTGGGGGTGCCGGCGCGCTCCTACCCTGCGAGGACGGCCCCCCAGGGGCAGGGCGCATCGGCAAGGAGGCCGACATGCATGTCCGTCCGTACCACTCCGCTCGCAGCAACGCGCCGCACGTCTTCCACGAGGACGACGACTGCCCGTCCGGTCGGTCCCTCGCGTGGTACGACAAGGTCGAGGGCAGCGACGGCTGCGAGCCGTGCCCGCAGTGCGTGCGGACCGCGGTGTGCCCCGAGCATCCCGTGACCGCCTGACACGGGCCTGACCAGCCGATATGCCGTGACCGGGGGGTCGCCAGGCGCTAGGTTGGCGGGTATGGACGGTCGTCGCTCGCTCGGTCAGGTGCTCGCCGGTGTGCTCGTGGTGCTGGTCGGCGTGGTGCTGCTGCTGGAGCGCACGGGCGTCGTCGACATCGACCTCGGCACCGTCGCCTCGACGCTGTGGCCGCTGGTGGTCGTGCTGGTCGGCCTGACGTCCCTGCTGCTGGTGCCGCGCGCCTGGTTCGGCCCGGTGGTCATCACGGCCGCGGGGGTCGTGCTGCTCCTCGACCGGCTGGACGTCCTCGACGTGAGCCTGTGGGACTACCTGTGGCCGATCGCGGTCATCCTCATCGGGCTCGGCATCACGTTCGGGGCCGCGCGCGGCCAGCAGGAGGACCGCATCACGGCGCTCGCGTTCTGGTGGGGCACCGAGCGGCGCAGCCGCTCGCCGCACTTCCGGTCTGCGAGCCTCACCGCGATCATGGGCGGCGTCGAGCTGGACCTGCGGGAGGCCGACATCCAGGGCACCGCGCGCGTGGACGTCTTCACGTTCTGGGGTGGCGTGGACATCAAGGTCCCGCGCACGTGGGAGGTCCGCACGACGGGCCTGCCGCTGTTGGGCGGCTGGGAGAACAAGACGCAGGCCCCGGCCGGGGGTGGCCCGGTCCTCGAGGTGCGGCTCGTGACGATCATGGCCGGCGCCGAGGTGCGGTACGGCAAGAAGCAGGCGCTGCCGCCGACGGACGCGCCCGTCGTCTGAGCGCGGCCGTCCCGCGGCGGGCAGGACGACACCCGGCAGGTCGGCGAACGCGCCCGCCACCGTGTGCAGGTGGGCCTCTGCCGCTGCGTGCGTGGGCGTGCCTGTCGATCACCCGCCGAGCGCAGGACGGCCAGGCAGCCGTCGCGCCTCGACGACGGACCGCCCGGGACGACGGACCGCCCGGGACGACGAGCCGTGTCGGAGGACGGCCCGCGCCTCAGAGGACGGGCGCCGACTGCCCGACGACCATCGGGCCGCCGATCTCGTGCCCGCCGTCCTCGTCGTGCGCGTACGAGTGGGCGACCCGGATGCCCGGACGACCCGGTGCGGACGCGTCCACCACGACCCGGGGGTGGGGGCGGTTGACGTCGGCGGGGCTGGTCCAGGCCACGGCCGCGGCGGTGTAGCCGCCGGAGCGCGCGGCCTGGCGGGCCTGCGCGAGCCCGGAGGCGGACTGCGGGAAGTCGAGCACCTCGACCTCGTGGCCCTCGCGCACCAGCACGAACGGCGCGCAGCCGCCCGGGAGCGTCACGGCACGGTCCAGCGCGAGCTCCAGCGCCCGCAGCGCGAGGTCCTGCACCCGCTCCGAGGGTCGGTGGGGCAGGTCCTCGGGCGTGAGGTGCTGGTGGGCGGTGAGCGGCAGGCCGCGGCCCGGCGTCGTCGCGAGGTCGACGGGCGGCACGCTCGGTGCCGGGAGGTCGGGGGTGTGCCGTGCCGCGAGGGGCGTGCCGGTGGCCTCGACGGCGGTGGGGGTCCACAGGGGCAGCGCGGGCGTCGCCCCGCCTGCCGCGTGCGCGACGGGTGCCTGCTCGACCGGCGTGTGCTCGACCGGCGTGGGCTCCTCGACCGGCGTGGGCTCCTCGACCGGCGTGGGCTCCTCGACCGGCGTGTGCTCGACCGGCGTGGGCTCCTCGACCGGCGTGGGCTCGACCGGTGCGATCGCCGCCGGGTGCTCCCACGTGGACTCGGGCTGCGCGGGCTCGGCCCCCGTCGTCTCGGGCTGTGCGGCCGCGGCCCACGTCGTCTCGGTCGGCGTGTCCGTGGCCTCGTCGTCGTCGGCCACGAGTGCCGGGACGCGGAACGGGGTCTCGGGCGCCGGGTGCGGGGTCGGGACGGGCGTGCGTCCGGCCGTGAGGTGGGCGGTCGCCCGGTGCACGTAGTCGCCGGTCCACCCGGACGATCGCACGCGCCAGCGCTGGTGGGCGTCGAGGACGGGCAGCACCGGCATGTGCGGGCGCTCCGGCACCAGGACGCCGGGCGTGGCGCCGTCGGGCCCCGGGCACATCATCCACACCGCGTCGGCCACGGCGGCGACGAGCAGGTCGCCGACCGCGATCCCGAGCGCGGCCGCGACCCCCGCGGGTGCGGGCGCGTCCGCGGGGCGCGTGGCCAGCAGACGTTCCCACCGGGCGTCGAGCGCGGCGGTGTCGTGCGCGTCGGTGCCGTCCTCGAGCAACCAGGCGCGGAGCCGGTCGAGGTGCGCGGACTCACCAGGGGTCAGCGGGCGTGCCAGCAAGGGAGCCGTCGCGACGGCGGACCTCGCCGCGAGCGCGGGCGAGACGGTGTCCATGCCCGGACATCGGCGTGGTCGGCACGCGCCTTGAGCCTCCACGGGGTCCGACTCGCGGACGGGCGCCGGCACCGGGCCTGTGCGGTGGGGCACCGCACGACCCCCGGCCGGCGTGGTGCGCACCCGCTGGGCACGACCCACCGTGGCCGCCGGGCGGTGCTCGCGCCGGACGCGGGAACCGGTGTGCACGGCGTGGACGTCACCGGGCACCCGGCCGTGTCACCGCGGGCGGTCGCGGTCCTTGCTGGGTTGCACGCGCTTCGGCTCGCCCGGCATCTTGGGGTACTCCGGTGGGTACGGCAGGTCGCCGTGCCCGTCGTCGCGCTCCTGGCGGTCGGCCAGCTCGAGCAGCGAGTCCAGGCGGAAGCGCGGTGCCTCACCGGCGACGAGGGCGGCGAACAGGTCGCCCACGGCCGCGAACCGGTCGGGCATGGTGAGCACGTCGAAGTCGTCCGGGTGCACCTGGTCGACCTCGTCCCACGTGAGCGGCGCGGAGACGGTGGCGCGGGGGTTCGAGCGGATCGAGTACGCGGAGGCGATGGTGCGGTCGCGTGCCATCTGGTTGTAGTCGACGAAGATCTTGCTGCCGCGCTCCTCCTTCCACCACTTCATCGTCACGAGGTCGGGCAGGCGGCGCTCGAGCTCGCGGCCGAAGGCGATGGTCGCGCGTCGTGCGTCGGTGAAGGACCACTCGGGGACGATCGGCACGAAGACGTGCAGCCCGCGCCCGCCCGACGTCTTGGGCACGCCGTCGAGGCCGTGCTCCGCGAGCAGCTCGCGCACGTGGGGGGCGACGCGCGCGGCGTCGTCGAAGTCGGTGCCCGGCTGCGGGTCCAGGTCGATGCGCACCTGGTCCGGCCTGTCGACGTCGTCGCGCACGACGGGCCACGGGTGGAACGTCAGCGTCCCGAGGTTCGCGGCCCAGGCGACGACGGCCAGCTCGGTGGGGGCGACCTCGTCGGCCGTGCGACCCGAGGGGAACGCGATGCGGGACGTCTCGACGTAGTCCGGCGCACCCTGCGGCACACGCTTCTGGTAGAACGCGTCGCCGCTCGAGTCCTGCCGTGTCGCCATGCGCGCGCCCTCGAAGACGCCCTTGGGCCAGCGCTCGAGGGTGGTCGGGCGGTCCTGCAGGGCGCCGAGGATGCCGTCGCCGACGCTCACGAAGTACCGGACCACGTCGAGCTTGGTCAGGCCCCGCTCCGGGAACACGACGCGGTCCGGGCTGCTGACGCGCACCGTGCGGCCCCGCACGTCCAGCTCCACCGCCGAGGTCTGTGCCATGGGTCACACCGTAGGGCCGGGTGGTGACACGCGCTCCCCGCCGCCGGACCGCGCCCCGGCCGCGCGCCCCAGCAGGCCGCGCTCGTGCGCGATGGTCACCGCCTCGGTCCGCCCCGACGCGCCCAGCTTGGCCAGCACGTTGGACACGTGCACCGAGACGGTCTTGCCGGAGATGAACAGTCGCTCCCCGACCTGCCGGTTCGACAGACCTTGCGCCACGAGGGCGAGCACCTCGGCCTCGCGGCCGGTGAGCACGTCCGTCGGCGGTCCCGCCGGCGCCCGGGCGCCGCCCAGACGGGCGCGGCGTGCAAGGTCCGCGACCGCGTCGGCCAGCGGCACGGCGCCCATCGCGCGGG
>JAEWEJ010000133.1 GCA_023389455.1 Actinomycetes bacterium
CGTCCACCCACCACCGCGGCCCGGCGTCGTCGCCGCGGCGCAGACCGGCCGCTCGCGCGGCGGCGACCACGCGCACGCCGGGGAGCGCCGACACCCGTCGGCGCACGAGGTGCTCGACCAGGGGCCGCGACGCGAGCAGCACCTCGAGCTGGCGCGCCTGCGGGGCCCAGCCCAGCGACCCCAGCCACGCCAGGTCACCGGTGTCGACCGCGACGGCACCGGCGGCCTGCAGCTCGTCCCGGAACCCGGGCAGCAGCTCCTCGACGACGGACAGGCCGCGATGCAGCAGGAGGTGGGGCTGACGCCCCTGCGGGACGCCGGGCCGAGGCTGCGGCACGTCGGGCAGCAGGTCGCGGTCCAGCACGGTGACGGCCCGCCCCTCGCGCGCCAGGGCCGCAGCGGCCAGCAGCCCGGCCATGCCCGCCCCGATCACGACGACGTCCTGCACGCGCACCCCCTGCACGGTCCCGGACCATCCTCACCGCCGCTGCGGCCGGGCACCAGCCCCTGGGCGCCACCCGGCGCGGCGACGGTGCACGCCGCAGCCGCCGGCACCGTCTAGCGCGTGCGCTCACGACTCCGGCAGGTGCTCCTTGGCGTCGTCGTACGTCGCCTCGCCCGGCAGGGGCGCCGGCGCGTAGACCACCCGCAGCACCCCGCGCGGCAGCGCCTCGCAGCGCAGCAGCGCGAACGGCTGGTACGTGCCGGCCTCGGCGAACAGGCGCTCGCCCGTGCGGGCCGCGACGGGGTGGACGAACAGCCGCAGCTCGTCGAGCAGGCCCGCGTCGAGCAGCTGGCGGACCACCGAGATCGAGCCGGCCACGAGCACCTTGCCCGTCGCCGCGTCGTCCTTCAGGGCCCGGACGGCGCCGACCACGTCGGCGGTCCGCTCGACGTTGCGCCACCCGAGGTCCTGCTCGCCACGGGTCGCGACGAGCTTGCGCACGTCACCGAGGTCCTTGGCGAACGCCGCGTCCTCACCCCCGGCCGCCTCCCGGTCCGGCCACGCCCCGGCGAACGAGTCGTACGTGACACGGCCCAGGACCAGGACGTCGACGTCCTCGTAGTCCTCCCCGACGGCGGCGCCCATCTGCTCGTCGAAGTAGGGGAAGTGCCACTCGGGGTCGATCTCCGCCACGCCGTCGAGCGAGATGAACAGGGTCGAGACGACGGTCGCCATGCGGGTACCTCCGGTCAGGTGGGTGGTCGCCGGTGCTGACCGCCGCCGTGGCCGGGACTCATCGGGTCGCCGGTGCGCAGGTCGGTGCGCCCGGTCAGTCGTCGATGTCGAGCACGTCGCCGGGTGCGGCACGGCGAGCGTCGAACCCCGCGTCCGCCAGCAACGCGTCGACGACGGCCCCCGACGCGCCCACCGCGACCTCGCGCGTGTAGATCGGCACGCCGACGAACCAGGACCGGTCCTCGGGCCAGATCAGCGACGGTGCGTCGCCCGGCAGGTCCCGCAGCGCGAGTGCGGCGCGCAGCGGCCCGGTCCACAGGTGGTAGGCCCGGTGGGGCAGGTGCAGCGGGTCGGCTGCGGGGCGCTCGAGGCGGCGTGCGGCCATGGCCTCCTCGCCCTCGGCCCGCGCACGGGCGATCTCGGCGGCGTCCGGTACGGGACCGGCCGGGTCCCACCCGACGCCGACGCCCATGCCGGGCGCGTAGCGCGGGTCGGCACCGTGGTCGTACAGGAAGCCGAAGCCCTCCCAGAGTCCGCAGTGCACGGGCTGGTCACCCGTGGCCGGCGCGAGCGCGTCGAGCAGCCGTGCGAGCGCCACGTACCCGTCCACGGGCTCGTCGCCGAGGTCCACGCCCTGGGGGAACAGCGGCACCACCGCGTACGCCTCGTACCCGAGCGGCACCGCGTGCCCCACGCTCGGACCGACCTCGCCCAACAGGGGCACGATCCACTTCCCGGCGCCCGGCCCGTCGTCCCAGCGCGCACCGGCGCGACGCAGCACCTCGGAACCCGGCATGCGCGCGACCGTACCGCCTCGCGGCGAGCCGCCCGCACCCGCGCGCCCGCCCGTAGCCTGACCAGGTGACGAACCTCGACCCGCACCCCGACGAGCAGGTGTGCGTCGCCGGCCCGGCCGCCGACGTCGAGCTCGTCGAGCCGCGCGACGTGCCGCTCGGCGGCCCGCGGGCCATGACCGTGCGCCGCACGCTGCCGTCGCGGGCGCGGTCGCTGGTGGGGCCGTTCTGCTTCGCGGACCACTACGGGCCGGACGACGTCGCGGCGACCGGCGGCATGGACGTGCCACCGCACCCGCACACCGGCCTGCAGACCGTGACGTGGCTGTTCGAGGGCGCGGTGCTGCACCGCGACGCGCTGGGCTCCGAGCAGAGGGTCGTGCCCGGGCAGCTCAACCTCATGACGGCCGGGCGCGGCATCTGCCACAGCGAGGAGGCGACGCCCGCACAGTTCCCGGACCACCCCGTGCTGCACGGCGTCCAGCTGTGGACGGCCCTGCCGGAGTCCGCGCGGCACGGTGAGCGCGCGTTCGACCACGTCGCGGACGTCCCGACGTTCACGCTCGACGGTGCCGTCGTCCGGGTGTTCATGGGCGCGCTGGGCGGCGTCGCGTCGCCGGCGCGCGCGTACACCCCGCTGGTCGCCGCGCAGGTCGACCTGCCCGCCGGCGCCCGCGTGACGCTGCCGGTCGACGCGACGTTCGAGCACGGCGTCCTCGTCGACACCGGGGACCTGCGGTTCGAGGGGCACGCCGTGGCCCCGTCCTGGTTGGCCTACGCCCCGCCCGGCCGGGACGTGCTCGCGCTGGAGGCCGGCGACGCCCCGGTGCGCGCGGTGCTCATCGGTGGCACGCCGTTCACCGAGCCGGTGCTCATGTGGTGGAACTTCGTGGGCCGCACGCACGACGAGGTCGTCGAGGCCCGCGCGCAGTGGCAGGCCGCGATCGCCGGGGACACCGACGGGCTCGGCCGGTTCGGCGAGGTGCAGGGGTACGACGGGCCGGCGCTGCCCGCACCCGAGCTGCCGAACGTCCGGCTGCGGGCCCGCGAGCGCTGAGGGACGGGGCGCGAGCAGCCCGAGGGCGGTCCACGCGTTCACGGCCGCCCGGTCCCGTGTGCCACGATCGTGGCCGTGGAGCTCCCTGTCGTCTGGTCCGTGGTCCTCGTCGCCGCCGGGGTGTGGAACCTCGTGGTGTGGCCGCAGTTCTGGCAGCGCGTGTCGGCGGACCCGCGGGCGCGCGACGCGGACGGGCGGGTCACCCGCTTCTTCACCGTCCACCTGGTGCTGGTGGCCGTCTCGCTGGCGCTGGGCACCGCCGTCGGGGTGCTGGGGCTGATCACCCTGCTGTGAGCCGCCGGCCGCTCCTCCGGGGCGGTACGGTCAGGGACCCCTCGGGCACGGGGCCGGCCCGCTGCCCGCCCGACGCCGGACGCGGCGCCGACCGGGCGTTCCCGGCCCCCGGTAGCATCCCCCCATGGCCGAGCGCGTGACCATCGGCGATCTCGCGCAGCGCCTCGGGTTGTCCAAGGCGTCGGTGTCGTACGCGCTGAACGGGCGGCCCGGCGTGAGCGCCGAGACGCGCACGCGGGTGCTGGCGCTGGCCCGTGAGCTGCAGTGGTACCCCAGCTCGTCGGCGCGGACGCTGTCGGGGGCGCGCACGGGCGTCGTCGGGCTCGTGCTGACGCGGGACCCGGACCTGCTGGGCACCGAGCCGTACTACATGCTCGTGCTCTCGGGCATCGAGGCGGCGCTCATCGACGCGGAGTACGGCCTGCTGCTGCGCATGGTAGGGCCGGAGCCGGGACGCGACCTGCCGGTGTACGAGCGGTGGGCCGGGGAGGGGCGCGTCGACGGCGTCATGCTGTTCGACCAGCGCCGTGACGACCCGCGCATCCCGCTCCTGCGCGACCTCGGGATGCCCGCGGTCCTCAACGGCGCCGCCGAGCCCGGGTCCGCGCTGCCCGCCGTCGTGCCCGACGAGCACGGCGACGCCGACCGGGTGGTCGAGCACCTGGCGGCCCTGGGCCACCGGCGGGTCGTGCACCTGTCGGGCCCGGCCGGTCTGCTGCACGAGGAGCGCCGCGACCTGCTGGTGCGCGCGGCCGCCGCCCGGACCGGCATGGTGGTCGAGACGGTCGAGGGCGACTACACGATGGGGACCGCCGAGCGGCTGACCACCGAGCGGCTGCGACACGGCCCGGGGCCGACGGCGTGGGTGGCGTCCAACGACGTCATGGCGCTGGGCGTGGTCCGCGCGGCGGCACGGGAGGGCGTCGACGTACCGGGGCGGTTGTCGGTCATGAGCTGGGACGACTCGCTGCTGTGCGAGATCGGGGCGCCGCCGATCACGGCGCTGGACCGGCACCCGCGCGACTTCGGCCGCCGGTGCGCGCGGGCGCTGCTGGCCGAGATCGCGGGGTCACCCGACGGTGACACCGGGCCGCGCGCGAGTGAGCTGCGCGTGCGCGCGAGCACGGGTCCCGCCGCCGCCTGAGCCCACCGGGACAGACGCGGCGCCCGGTCCCCGAGCGGGATCGCGAGCGCGCCGCCCCGGGCACCCGCGCCGGGCACCCAGTGGGCACCCTCGATGACTGCCGTCACGATTTCGTCTCGAAGGGTTCCCGTTCGGCCTAACGCCCGTTACGTTGTCACCGCGAACTGAACCGGTTAGGCGATTGATCGGCACTGACAAGGGAGTCCCCGTGAAGCTTCGCCACCTCGCCGCAGCGTCCGTCCCCGTCCTGCTCCTCGCGGCCTGCTCCGGCGGCGGAGGGGGTGACGACTCCGCCTCCGGCGACGGCGACGTCACCCTCACCTACTGGGCCAGCAACCAGGGCACCAGCCTGGACAACGACAAGGAGGTCCTCACGCCCGTCCTCGAGCAGTTCACCGAGGACACCGGGATCGGCGTGGACCTCGAGGTCATCGGCTGGAGCGACCTGCAGACGCGCATCCAGACGGCCGTCACCTCCGGCCAGGCGCCCGACGTCGTCAACATCGGCAACACGTGGGCCGTGTCCCTGCAGGCCACCGGGGCGTTCCTGCCGCTGGACGACGCCGCGATGGACGCGATCGGCGGGTCGGACAAGTTCGTCGAGACCGCGCTGGAGACCGGCGGCGCCCCGGGCACCGACCCCACGTCCGTGCCCCTGTACGGGCTGGCGTACGGGCTCTACTACAACAAGGCGATGTTCGAGGCGGCCGGCCTGCAGCCCCCGACGACGTGGGAGGAGATGGTCTCGGCCGCCCAGGCCCTGACCGACCCGGCCACCGGGGTCTACGGCATGGCGCTGGCCGCCGGCAGCTACACCGAGAACAACCACTTCGCGTTCATCAACGCCACGCAGAACGGCGCCGAGCTGTTCGACGCCGACGGCAACCCCACGTTCACCGAGGACGGGGTGGTCGACGGCATCGTGCGCTACCTCGACCTCATGCAGGAGCAGGACGTGGTCAACCCGGCCAACGCGCAGTACGACAACGCGTCGCTCGCCGTGGCGGACTTCGCCACCGGCAAGGCCGCGATGATCCTCAACCAGAACAACGCGAACGCCACGATCGAGTCCAACGGCATGGCGCCCGACGCGTACGGCGTCGTGCCCTTCCCCGCCCCCGCGGACGCGGAGAGCGACGTCGCCAGCCACGTCGCCGGCATCAACATCTCGGTGTTCGGCAACACCGAGCACCCCGACGAGGCCCTGCGGTTCGTCGAGTACATGACCAGCGAGGACGTGCAGACGACCCTCGGCAAGCCGTTCTCCTCGCTGCCCGTGCTCAAGGACGCGAAGGCCGCCTTCACGGACGACCCCGAGCTGGCCGAGACGTTCACGCAGATCTACAACGAGCGCTCCGCGCCGCTGCCCCTGGTGCCGGCGGAGGACCAGTTCGAGACGACCGTCGGGCAGGCGATGAACCGCATGTTCGCCACGATCGCGACCGGCGGGACGGTCACCGAGGACGACGTGCGCGAGGCCATGCAGACCGCCCAGGACCAGGTCCAGGCGTCGGTCGGCTGACGGCAGCGACCCCCAGCGAGGAGGACGCCGTGGCCACGACCACGTCCACCGCCCCGCCGGTGCCTGCATCGCGCACCGCGCCCGGCCGTCGCCGCCGCAGGAGCGGGTGGTGGCTGCCGTACGCGCTGCTGGCACCGGCGGTGCTGCTGGAGGTGTTCATCCACCTGGTGCCCATGCTCACGGGCATCTGGATGAGCTTCACGCAGCTGACGCGGTTCTTCATCCGCGACTGGACGTCGGCTCCGTTCGTGGGGCTGCGCAACTACCAGGTCGCCCTGGACTTCGACGGTGCGGTCGGCCGTGCCCTGCTCAGCTCCTTCGCGATCACGTGCGCGTACACCGTGCTCGTGGTGGGCACCGCGTGGATCCTGGGCATGGCCGCCGCGGTGGCGCTGCAGCGGCCGTTCCGTGGCCGCTCGGTGTTCCGCACCCTGTTCCTCGTGCCGTACGCGCTGCCCGTGTACGCGGGGATCGTCACGTGGAACTTCATGCTCCAGCGGGACACCGGGGTGGTGAACCAGCTGCTGGTCGAGGACCTCGGGGTGCTGCAGGACCGGCCGTTCTGGCTGATCGGCGGGCACGCGTTCGCGTCCGTCGTCATGGTCGCCACGTGGCGGCTGTGGCCGTTCGCGTTCCTCATGCTCACCGCGGGCCTGCAGTCGGTGCCCGACGACCTGTACGAGGCCGCGGCGATGGACGGGGCGCACGCCTTCCGGTCCTGGTGGTCCATCACGCTGCCGATGCTGCGCCCGGTGAACCTGGTGCTGGTGCTGGTGATGTTCCTGTGGGTGTTCAACGACTTCAACACCCCGTACGTGCTGTTCGGCACGTCGCAACCACCCGCCGGGGACCTCATCTCGTTCCACATCTACAACGCCTCGTTCCTCACGTGGAACTTCGGCGCCGGCGCGGCGATGTCGGTGCTGCTGCTGCTGTTCCTGCTGCTCGTGACCGGCATCTACCTGATCGCCCTGAACCGGAGGTCGCGCCGTGCATGAGACCCGGGCGTTCAGGACGTTCCGCACGGTCGTGATCGTCGTGCTCGCGGCAGTCACGGCCCTGCCGCTCTACGTCATGGTCACGTCGTCGCTGAAGCCGCTGCAGGACGTGCGGGGGGCGTTCTCGTGGTGGCCCACGACGCTGACGTTCCAGCCGTTCGTCGACATGTGGACCACCGTGCCGCTCGCCCGGTACTTCGTGAACAGCCTCATCGTGTCGAGCGCCGCCACCCTGGCCAGCCTCGCCATCGCGATTTTCGCGTCCTACGCGGTGTCCCGGTACCGGTTCCGCGGCCGGACCGCCTTCACCACCACGGTGCTGTCGACGCAGATGTTCCCCGGCGTGCTGTTCCTGCTGCCGCTGTTCATCATCTTCGTCAACATCGAGCAGCAGACCGGCTTCCAGTTCGTCGGCACCCGCATCGGGCTGATCATCACCTACCTGACGTTCTCGCTGCCCTTCTCCATCTGGATGCTGTCGGGGTACCTCGACAACATCCCGCAGGAGCTGGACGAGGCCGCCCGGGTGGACGGCTGCTCCCCCATCGGCGCGCTGTTCCGCGTGGTGCTGCCCGCGGCGCGGCCGGGGGTCATCGCGGTGGCGATCTACGCGTTCATGACGGCATGGGGCGAGGTGCTCTTCGCCTCGGTGATGACGACGGAGGCGAACCGCACGCTCGCCGTCGGGATCCGGCAGTACTCGACGCAGACCAACGTCTACTGGAACGAGATCATGGCCGCGTCGCTGGTCGTCTCGATCCCCGTCGTCATCGGGTTCCTGCTGCTGCAGCGGCACTTCGTGGCAGGGCTGACCGCGGGGGCGGTGAAGTGAGCGGCGGCGGTGCGGGCACCTGACGTCCGCGGTACGGGCCGGCGGAGGGGACCGACCCGTGCCGACCGGGGTCCGCCTCGACGAGCAGGAGATCGCCGGCGGTGCCGACCGCGTGGCCGCGTCCGCGGGTGAGATGGCGTGGATCCGCCCGTCCGCGGCCTGTGTCCGGTTACCCTGCGCCGATGGGACGCCGTGGCCCGAAGCAGGAGGTCGACCTCGTCGAGGAGGGCGAGCCGGACGGTGCCGCACCCGCCGGCCCGCCGGACGACGACGCGCCCCACGGCTCCCCGCCCCACGCGGCCCTCACGGACGCCGCACGCAGGCGTCGGCGCAACGCCACCCTGGTCGGAGTGGGCCTGGTGGCGGCGCTCCTGCTCGTCGGGGTCGTCGGGCAGGGCGTCATCACCGCGCGCGAGCGGGACCGGCTCGCTGCCGTCGCCGCGCTCCCGAACGTGCTCGCCCCGCTCGACGGGCCGCCGCAGGTCCTGTGGACCAGCGACGAGGCAGTGCCGTCGGGTCAGGTGCGGACCACCGCCGGCCACGTGGCCGGGACCGTGGAGCACCCCGACGGCAGCGTCGGTGCGCGCGCGGTCGACCTCGCCACGGGCAGGATCGTGTGGGAGGTCGAGCTGCTGACGGCCGCCGACAGGACGGGGCTGCCGGCAGGGACGCTCACGGCCGGCTCGGCGTACTGCTGGCCCGGCACCGACGAGGGCAGCCCTGCGGACGTGATGCTGTGCACCGCCGACAACGGTGCCTGGGTCGAGGAGGCCGGGACGATCCGCAGGGTGCCCGCCACCGTCACCCGCCTCGTCCTGCTCGACGCCCGCGACGGCACGGTCGTCACCGACCTCACGGACGAGGCCGCCGCGGCCCCGGTCGCGGAGTCGTACACGGTGCTCGACGACCTGGTGCTGCTGGCCGGTCGCACGTCCGACGCCGCCCAGGTCCGGGCCGTCCGCCCCGACGGGACCGTCGCGTGGCGGACCACCGTGCCCGCCCCACCGCCCCCCGAGCGCGAGCCCGAGTGGGAGCCCGAGCGGCTGTCGCTGACCACGGTGGGCGACCACGCCGTCCTCGTCACCCCGGACGCCGTGCACCTCCTCGACGCGACGGGCGCGACGATCCGCCGCACACCCCGCGGCGCGGACACCTCGTTCGTCGGCTCCACCCAGGACGGGGTCGTCCTGGGGACCCTCGGTCCGTACGGTCGTCCCGACGGCTCGCCGCCGCAGCCCGCGTCGTCGACGTTCGTGCGTGCCGACGGTGAGGTGACCCGCCCCGGGGAGTGGGTGTGGCTGGGCGTCGACGACGGCACCGCACCGTTCACGACGCTCACGTGGGACGCCGACGGCCTGCACGCCTGGGACCACGAGGAGGCCGCGCTGTGGACCGCCGACGCCCGGATGCCGCACGCGGCCGTCGCCCTCGACGGACTCGTGCACCTCGCGGACGGCACCGGGATCCTGACGCTCGACGCGCGCACGGGTGCCGAGGTGTGGCGCGTGACCGCCCTGCGGTCGAACACCCCCCTGCTGACCGACGGCAGCGTCCTGGTCGCCACCGCCGGGCCGGCGATGGGCGAGGACGGCGGCACCCGCCTCGTCGCGCTCGACCGCACGGACGGCTCGGAGGTGTGGCGTGTACCCGCGCCGTTCGACGTCGACACCCTGTGGGCCGTGAGCGGCGTGCTCCTGGGCCAGCGGTGGGAGTACGACGGGCAGACGGAGCGGGGGGTCGTCACCGCGCTGGGGTGAGCCGGTCGCTCTCGCCGCCGCGCGCACCGGTGCGGACGACCGGCGCGTCATCCCCCGGTGGGACGGGGTCGCCGGCCTCCCACCCGCGGGTGGAGGTCGCGCACGCCCGTGTGCACCCGTGGTGGGCCGCACGTCGAGCCCTCGGGGGGAATCCCTGCACGTGACGCCCGCCCTAGCGTCAGGACCATGCTCCTGACCTGTGACGACGTCGTCCTGCTGCACGACCCGCGCGTGGCCGCCGTCCCGGTCGTCGACACCGGGGACCCCCTCGTCGACGCCCGGCTGCCCCGCCTGCGGCCCGCTGCCGACCCGCTCGGGGCCCGTGTCCGGGGGTCGGTCGCACGGCGCCTCGCGGTGGCGCAGGGCGCACTGCCGGCCGGCCTGCACCTGGCCCTGGCGGAGGGGTGGCGCAGCCCGGGCGACCAGGCCGCGATCGTCGTCGGGTACCGCGCCCGGGTGCGCGCCGACCACCCCGACGCGTCGGACGACGAGGTCGACCAGCTCACCAGCCGGTACGTCGCTCCCGTGGCCGTGGCGCCGCACGTCGCCGGCGCGGCCGTCGACGTCACCCTCGTCGACGACGCGGGCGCGGAGCTCGACCTGGGGTGCCCGCTCGACGCCACCCCGGAGGAGAGCGACGGGCGGTGCTTCACCGACGCACCTGTCCCGCCGGCCGCGCGGGCGCTGCGCACCGCGCTCTCGGACGCGATGCACGTCGCCGGCTTCGTGAACTACCCGACCGAGTGGTGGCACTGGAGCTTCGGCGACCGCTACTGGGCGCTGCTGACCGGCCGCCCGGCCGCCCTGTACGGCCCGGTGACGGCGTGAGCGCCACGCTCTGCCCCACCGACCCGGGCCCGGCTCGCGCTGTGACCCGTACCCGCCCGGTGCTGACGGTGCGGCTCGACGCGGTCGCGCACAACACGCGCGTGCTGGCCGGGTCCGCGCGCCGGCTGATGGCCGTGGTGAAGGCCGACGGGTTCGGGCTCGGCGCCGAGGGCGTCGCGCGCACGGCGCTCGCGCACGGGGCGTCCGCGCTCGGGGTGGCGACGCTCGGCGAGGCCGTCGAGCTGCGGCTCGCCGGCCTGACCGCCCCGCTGCTGGCCTGGCTCACGGCGCCGGGGGACGACCTGTCCGACGCCGTGCTGCACGGGGTGGACGTGGCCGTGCCGGGACTCGCGCACCTGCAGGCCGCGGCGTCGGCGGCGCGGCGGCTGGGTCGCGTCGTGCGCGTCCACCTCTACCTCGACTGCGGCACGGCCCGTGACGGCTGCCCGCCGGAGCTGTGGCAGGCGCTGTGC
>JAEWEJ010000225.1 GCA_023389455.1 Actinomycetes bacterium
GTTTCGCGGGCTACGAGGTGGGGTGGGGGGGGGGGGGGCGCCGCGCCGCCACCGGCGAGCCGGGCTGGGTCGACGGCACGGACGTCGACTCGTGCCACCGCGTGTGGTTCGAGCTGCACGAGGACCTCGTCGCGACGCTCGGGGTCGAGCGCGGCACCGAGGGGTGAGCCCCGCGCCGGGCGGTCCCCTCCACCGCCCGGCTCGCCGTGACCGGGGACGTCCCCGGTCAAGCCCCGCCGTCAGCCGATCCGCCGCCGGTACGTCGCGACCGCCGCCAGGTACGCGACGGCGAGCACGCCGACGAGCCAGGCGAGCGCCACGACGATGTCGGAGCCCACGGGCTGCCCGGTCAGCAGCGCGCGGATCGTGTCGACCACCGCCGTGACCGGCTGGTGCTCGGCGAACCACGCGACCGGGCCGGGCATGGTGCCGGTCGGCACGAAGGCCGAGCTGATGAAGGGCAGGAACAGCAGCACGTAGCCGATGCCGCTCGCGCCGTCGGGGGACGTGGCGCCGACCCCCGCGATCACCGCGATCCACGTGAGGGTGAGCGTGAACAGCGTGAGCATCCCCAGCACGGCGAGCCACGCGCCGACCGACGCCCCGGTGCGGAACCCGAGCGCCAGCGCGACGGCGACCACGATCGCGACGCCCGCCAGGTTGGCCACCAGCGACGTCAGGACGTGCGCCCACAGCACGCTGGACCGCGCGATGGGCATGGAGCGGAATCGCTCGACGATGCCGCTGCTCACGTCGAGGAACAGCCGGTAGGACGTGTACGCGACCCCGGACGCCACGGTGATGAGCAGGATGCCGGGCAGCACGTAGTCGAGGTACGACCCGCGCGTGCCCGTGTCGATCGCCCCGCCGAGCACGTACGTGAACATCAGCATGATCGCGATCGGGGTGACGACGCTCGTGACGATCGTGTCCGGGCTGCGCAGGACGTGCCGCAGGGACCGGCCGGTGAGGGCAGCGGTGTCGGCGACGGCGTGGGTGGCGCTCATGACGGGTCCTCCCGGGCCGGGCCGTCGGTGGGGGTGCCGGGGGCGACGAGCGCGAGGAACACGTCCTGGAGCGACGGCTTCTTCTCGACGTACTCGACGGTGGCGGGCGGCAGGAGCGCCCGGAGCTCGGCCAGCGTGCCGTCCTGGACGATCACGCCCTCGTGCAGGATCGCGATGCGGTCGGCCAGGTGCTCGGCCTCGTCGAGGTGCTGGGTCGTCAGCAGCACGGCGGTGCCCCCGGCGGCGAGGCGCGTGATCGTCGCCCACACCTCGAGCCGGGCCTGCGGGTCCAGGCCGGTGGTCGGCTCGTCGAGGAAGATCACCGGCGGGTCGCCGACCAGGCTCATCGCGATGTCGAGGCGGCGGCGCATGCCGCCGGAGTACGTGCCGGCCCGTCGGCCGCCGGCGTCCGTGAGGCCGAACCGGGCGAGCAGGCCGTCGGCCACGGCGCCGGGGTCCGGCAGGTGGCGCAGCCGCGCGACGAGGGCCAGGTTCTCGCGGCCCGTGAGGATGTCGTCGACGGCGGCGAACTGCCCGGTGAGGCTGATCGCGCCGCGCACCCGCGCGGCGTCCGCGACGACGTCGAGCCCGTGGACGCGCGCCGTGCCGGCGTCGGGGCGCAGCAGCGTGGCGAGGATGCGCACGAGCGTCGTCTTGCCCGCGCCGTTGGACCCGAGCAGCGCGACGACGCTGCCGGGCATCACGTCGAGGTCGACGCCGCGCAGCACGTGGACGTCGCCGAACGACTTCTCGACGCCGCGCACCCGGACCGCCGGGCCGCGTGCGGTCGCCGTGCTCACAGCTGCCGTGCTCACGGCTGGTCCCGGCGCTCGGCCTCGTCCATGGCGCGGACCAGGCGGGTGCGGGCCTTGTCGATCCAGCGCTCGCCGGTGTACGCCTCGGCGAAGCCCTCCACGAACTCGACGGGGTCCTCACCGACGATCGCCCGCACGGGCCGCTCGTCGGCCGCGGCGCCCTCCCAGAGGTCCGCGAGGTCGCCGACCATCTGCACCAGGGTGTCGCCGTCGGTGAGGCCGGACGTCGCCATCAGGTACCGGTGCATGCCGGTGGCGGCGGTCCGGTACGGCTCGGGCAGCGCGTGCACGCGCGCGACGTCCCGCCGGTACTGCTTCTTCTGCTCCCAGGGCCCGGTGAGGGCCTCGATCCACCTGGCGACCATGTCAGCGCTCCTCGTCAGTGCTGTCGGTGCGTGCGGTGCTGTCGGTGCTGTCGGTGCGTGCGGTGCTGCCGGTCCGTGCGCTGCGCAGCCGGTCGATGCGGCCCTCCAGCAGGTCCCACGTCCGCCAGAACTCGGCGAGCTGACCCCGCCCCGCGGCGTTCAGGGAGTAGACCTTGCGCGGCGGGCCCTTCTCGGACGGCACCTTCTGGACGTCCACGAACCCGCGCTGCTCGATGCGCACGAGCAGCGCGTAGACGGTGCCCTCGGCGATGTCGGTGAAGCCCTGCTCCCGCAGGTCTGCGGTGATCTCGTACCCGTAGGCGGGGCGTGCCTCGAGGATCGTCAGGACGATCCCCTCGAGCGTGCCCTTGAGCATCTCCGTCAGCTGGTTGGCCACGGGCCGGTCCCTACTACTTGGTGACACTTGGTACCGGAACAAAGTAACGCTAGGTACCGGTGCCTGGCAACACCAGGTACCGACGTCCCCGGTGCGCCCGGCCCCGCGGCAGCGCAAGGTGGAGGTCGACGGACGGGGAGGGCGCCATGGACGTGCAGGTGAGCGCGGCGACCCGCGGTGACGTACCGGTGTGCGCGCGCGTCGTGGCTGCGGCGCTGCGCGACGACGCCGTGGTGCGCGCGATGGTGCCCGGCGACCACGACCGGCTCGGACGGCTCACCACCGTCTACCGGGCCGTCCTGCGCGAGGCGGTCACGGGCGGCGGCGTCGTCGACGTCGCGCGCGACGACCCCGGCGGGCCCGTCCTGGGTGTCGCCGTCTGGGAACCGCCCGGCGCGCCCGGCGGGAGCATGCCCCTGCGCGAGCTCCTGCGGCTGGTCCGGGCGGTGGGTCTGCGGAACGTGCGGGCGACCACCCGCGCGCTGCGCACGTTCGCCGACCACCGCCCCCGCGACCCGCACTGGTTGCTGGCGGACCTCGCCGCGGCACCCCACGCGCGGGGGCGGGGCGTGGGCTCCGCGCTCCTCGCGCACCGGCTGGCCACCGTCGACGTGGTCGGCCTGCCCGCGTACCTCGAGGCCACCACCGACGCCAGCCGCCGCCTCTACGAGCGGTTCGGGTTCCGTGCGACGGGGACCATCCAGCTGCCCGGCGCGGTGGCGACGTCGATGGTGCGCCAGCCTGCACGCCCGGCGTGACGGGCGGCGCCCGGGGTCGTGCTGGCCCCGGGTCGTCCCGGCCGCGGGCGCCCGCTACGGTGGCGCGATGTCGACCGAGCAGCTGACGTTCACCGCCCCCATCGGCGTCGAGGTCAAGGGCGAGACGTGGAGCTGCGTCGAGATCCCCGGCTCGGCCGACTTCCTCGGCACCCGTCGGACCGTGCGCGTCGACGCGACCGTGGACGACGTGCGGCTGGAGAACGTGGGCGCGCTGGTCACCGGCACCGGCGGGCACATGGTGTCGCTGAGCGCCAAGGTCCGCGCGGCGCTCGGCAAGGACGTCGGCGACGAGGTCCGTGTGACGGTCACCCGCCGCTAGGCCCGGGGCCCGCCGCGGGCGGCCGAGGCCGCCGCGGTGGTCAGTGGGCCGTCGGCCGGTAGGTCAGCTCCTGCGTGCGGCCGTCGAGGACGCGGCTGTCGAGCAGCTCGAGGTCGAAGTCGCCCGCGCCGCCGAACACCGGGGC
Organism: Actinomycetes bacterium; assembly: GCA_023389455.1. Classification (GTDB taxonomy): domain Bacteria; phylum Actinomycetota; class Actinomycetes; order Actinomycetales; family Cellulomonadaceae; genus Cellulomonas. The sequence goes on from JAEWEJ010000225.1 coordinate 3,828, forward strand.
CGTCCCCGTCCTCCCGGTGAGCACCGGGAAGATCGTCACCTGCACGCGGTCCACCAGGCCCGCGGCCATCAGTGCCCAGTTCAGCGACAGGCTGCCGTGCGAACGCAGCGGCAGGTCGGACTCCTCCTTCAGACGGGCGACGGCCTCGACCGCGTCCCCGCGCTCGACCGTCACGTCGGGCCAGTCGACCGGCTCGTGCAGCGTCGAGGACACCACGGTCGCCGGCAGGTCCCGCATGCGTGCGGCCCACGAGTCGCGGATCTCCGAGTCGTCGGTGCTCCCGGCCCACATGGTCACGAACTCGCGCAGCGTGGTGGCGCCGAACACCATGCGCTGCTCGCCCTCGTACAGCTCGTGACGCCGGCGCAGCAGCTCGGGTCCCTGCTTGCCCCAGTACCCGCCCCAGTCACCCGGCGGGGCGTAGGAGCCGTAGCCGTCGAGGCTGGCGAAGACGTCGAAGGTGTAGGTGGCGGTCATGGGTGTCCTCTCTCCGGGCGTACGGGTGTCCTCCTCCCGACCGGCGGGGACGGTCCGACTCATCGGGGTGGCCACCGGGGAAGCGCGCGGGATGGCCGCCCGCACACGCGACGCGGCGCGCCGTCAGGCAGGCGGGTGCGGCGGCGCCCCGGTCCCGGCGCCCGGTGCCATGTCGTACGTGACCCACGGTGTCGCCGTGGCGTGCCGGTCGTACAGCGCGCGGGCCCGTGTGTTGTCCTGCGCGGTGATCCACCGCACGACGGTGTCGCCGCGCTGGGCCGCCAGCTCGCCTGCGGCGCGCAGCAGGGCGGAACCGGCGCCGCTGCGTCGCGCGTCGGGGTCGACGAAGAGGTCGTCGACGTACAGGCCGGTCGTGCCGGTCGACGGCCGGGCGAACGCACGCAGGTTCGCCAGCCCCAGCAGGGTGCGGTCCGCCGCGACCGCGACCAGCCCGGTCATGCCGTGCTGCTCACCCACGACCCACCCCCACGTGGTGGCGACGGCGCGGTCGTCGTCGGGCAGCTCGTAGAAGGCGCGGTACCCGCGGAACAGGCGTGCCCAGGCGGCGGCGTCGGCCGCGGTGACGCGGCGCACGGTCGGCTCGGACGGGACGGATCCCTCGGTCGTCATGGGCGGAAGCGTGACGGTACGGGGGTGTCCCTGTGTGACCTGCCCGACATCCGGACGTCGGCGTGCACCGGCCCCGGACCCGTCCTGGGCGCCGGTCAGGGCTGTGCCGGTGGACCGTCCGTGGTCGGGGTCCGGACTGCGGGGTCGTCGTAGTCGTCGTCGTCCGCCGGGTCGTTGCGCCGCGGGCGGGCGGGCGGCGGCGCGGGGAGTGATGGTCCGTCGGGTGGCCGCGCGTCGAGGTCGTCGTCCGGGTCGCCCACCACGACGACCACGTCGACGTCGTCACCGAGCTCGACGCCCTCGGCGCGGCGGGCGGCGACCTTCACCGGCACCATGTAGCCGCCGTCCCGGGGGAAGATCGAGGTGGTGAACGTCGTCGCGCCCAGCGTGACCGTCGCGGGGATGCAGCCCCAGCCGTACGTGACCCGCGAGGCGATCGCTCGCAGGCGTGCGGCCTCGGGGTCGGGCAGCGCCACGAAGTGGTACGGCGCGGGCCCGCGCCACCACATCACCTCACCGCCGAACCGCAGCTCCACCACGCGAGCATGGCAGCCGCCACCGACGGTCGCGCCGGCTCACGGTCGACGGTCGCGCGGGACGACGGGCCGCCTCACCCCGCGCGTGCGGCGGTGGCGACGACCGACTCGAGGGGCGATCCCGTCGGGACGACGATCGTCGCGACGGCGGCGCCGAGGGTGAACTCGACCTGCGTCGCGTCCGCGTACAGCGGGTGCGGCGTCAGCGCGACGGCGTCCAGCCGGCTGAGCGGAAGCACGAGCCGCGACGCGGAGTGCTGCGGGGTCTGCCCGCGCGTGACCCACGCGCTGCGGCCGAGCACCTCGACCGCGGTCCCGTCGCCCGCGACGACGGCCCCCTGCAGCGTGGCCGGGGAGAACGCGTGCGCGACGCGCCGCACGAGGCCGGCCACGCCGGCGGACCGGACGGTCGCGCGGCGTCGTCCGTGGCACGTCCACGGCGCCAGGTCGGGGTTCGCGCGGACGACCTCGGTGACGTCGGCGACGAGCGCGAGGTCGTCGGCACCGGGGTCGAGCAGGCACGGTGCCGCGGCACGCCCCGCGGCGTCCAGGGCGCGGCCGACGGCGGTCGGCTCCCCGGCGACGGCGCCCTCCCGCAGCACGTCGACCAGCCGCGTGACCTGCGTGCGCGCCGAGCCGTTGAACCGCACCGTCAGCGTGGACCCGTCGTCGGTGGAGATCGCGAGCCGCCCGTCGAGCAGGTCGACGGACTCCTGGACCGCCACGACGCGCGTCAGCGGCACCGTGCGCACGTCGTAGCCGGTCGGGGCCGGGGGAGCGCCGCGCCGCGCCCGCTCGGCCACACGCCGGCTGAGGACCGTGAGCCTCGACGCGTCCACGACGAGCAGGTGGTCGTACAGGTCCATGTCCGCCGTCGCGTCGCGGCGCGCGATGTTGCGGGGGACCTTGAGGACGAGCCGTGCGGCGTCGAGGTCGAGCGGGTGGTCGCGGTAGAGGCGCGGGACGTCGTCGGGGGACGTCACCTCGTCGATCCACGGGCCGAACCGGTCGTACTCGGTGGTGGCGGTCATCCGGCTCCCCGGTCCTGGGCGCGGCGCACCGACGGCCCGGCGCGCGGGGTGCGGCACCCTCGTCGGTGCGCGTGGCGCGACACTACTCCCGGCCGTCCCCGGGAGGCTGCCGGGACGTGGCCCCCGGCAGCGTGGCCCGGGTGACGTTGCGGTGGACGCGCCGTTCCACCCGCCCGGATCCTTGTGCGGCCCCGCGCCGAGCGCCTAGAACGTGACGAAGCGGACATCAGGGGGATGTGCGCCCGTCGAGGGGGACCCACATGACCACGCGCCTCCGTCCTGCGCTCGGAGCGGGGCTGCTGGCCGCCGCCCTGGTGCTCGCCGCACCTCCGGCCCACGCCGCCGCGCCTGACGCGTCCACCACCGACACCGGTCGCGGGGGCCCGGCCCGCGCGCCGGGCTGGACGGCCGTCGAGCTCGGGACGCTCGGCGGCGCGCGGACGTTGCCCACGGCGGTGAACGACCGGGGTCAGGTCGTCGGCAGCGCGGAGCTCGCGGACGGGCGGTGGCACGCGTTCCTCTGGCAGGACGGGGTCATGACCGACCTCACGCCCGACGCGCACAGCAGCACCGCGACCGACGTGTCGAACGCCGGGCTGGTGAGCGGGACGGTCCAGCACACGCTGGGCCCGACCAGTGACGCGGTCGTCTGGCGAGCCGGCGTCATGACGGTGGTGGCCGAGGGCGCCTACGGCGCGCTGGTCAACGAGCGCGGGCAGGTCAGCGGCACGGTCGACCGGCCGGAGGAGTGGTCGGTGAACCCGTTCGTCTGGACCGCGGGCACCCGCACCGACCTCGCGCCGCCGCCGTTCCCCGACGCGTGGCCGAACGCGTCGGTCGTGGACCTCAACCGTCGCGGCCAGGTGCTCGCGATCGGGGAGTTCTACGACGACACGGACCTCGCGTACGTGTGGAAGGACGGCGTCTTCACCGAGCTGCGCGCCGACGGCCTGGTGCTGCGCGGCGCCGACCTGGACGAGCGCGGGCGCGTCGCCGGCGAGGTGCACCTGGGGAGCGGGGTGCGGGAGGCCGCGGTGTGGCGCGACGGGACGATCGAGCGGCTCGGCATGCTGCCGGGGACCACGTTCTCGCAGGCGTTCGCCATGAACGACGCCGGCCTCGTCGTGGGTGTCAGCTCGGACGCACGCGGCCGGCGCGGCACGGCCTTCGTGTGGTCCCGCGGCACGATGCAGGCGATCGGCACCGTGGGGAGCGGGTGGAGCGACACCCAGGACGTCAACGAGCACGGGCAGGTGGCCGGTCAGATCGGGTCCACCACCACGGACGGGACCGAGGTCGTGCAGCCGTTCGTGTGGCACCGCGACCGTCTGACGCTGCTGGGGACGCCGACCCCGGACGACGTGCGGGTCGTCGACCTCAGCGAGAAGGGCCATGTCGCGACGATCACGGGTGACGTCCAGCAGGAGCGCGGCGTGCTGTGGGTGCCGACCGGGCGGCGCTGACCGCGGGGCCGCCCGGCGGGCGTCCGGCACCGCGCGCGGGCACGCCCCCGGCGTCCGACACTGGCAGCGGACGCCCGACGACGGACGCCCTCACCCGGCCGCGAACGAGGGTCACATGAAGATCACGCGCAGCGGCGGCCGGTCCGTCCCCGGCCCCGAGGACTGGTTCACCGGCACCGTCTGGATCGACGGCGTCCGGGACCCCGACGGTCCCGGGTCGGTCGGCTGCGGGCACGTGCGGTTCGCGCCCGGCGCCCGTACCGCGTGGCACCGCCACCCCCGCGGTCAGACGCTCTACGTCACCGACGGGGTCGGCCGGGTCGCCCGCCGCGGCGGCCCGGTCGAGGAGATCCGCCCGGGGGACGTCGTGCACATCGACCCGGACGAGGAGCACTGGCACGGCGCGAGCCCCGACCGCTTCATGGCGCACGTCGCGCTCCAGCAGGCCGACGAGCACGGCGAGGTCGTCACCTGGCTGGAGCACGTCACCGACGCGGACTACCGCGGGTCGTGACGGGCGGCGTCGACCGCTACGAGGGGCACATCCTCGGGCTGGCCACGGCCGACGGGCGTCGCGTCGTCGTGGGGCGCTGGCTGCGCTCGCCGTGGGGTCGGTTCGCGGACGTGATGACCCAGGACGCGCGCGGCCGGCGCACGCTGCTCGCGCCGTCCGACGTGGTGGCCGACGAGGTCACCGCGACCTACGTCTTCGACGAGGTGGTCGTGACGCCGGTGCGGGTGACCTGCGACCCCGTCGCCCGCCGGTGGCACGTCAGCGCCGGGCCCCTGTCGGCGGACGTCACCGTGGGCGGCCGGACCGCTCTCGGGGCGCTGCTCACCGCGCTGCCCCGGCCGCTCGCGCGCTCGCGGGCCTTCGCCGCCGCCGTCGACCCGCTCGCGTCGCGGCTGGTCCCGGGCGTGCGGACCGTCGGCAGCGCCGGGGAGGGCCGACGCGAGTGGTACGGCGCCACCGGGCAGCACCGGGTCGTCGACGTGGACGCGACCTGGCACGGCGTGCCGTGCGGCCCGCTGCTGCCGGACGTGCCGCCCGTGGAGTTCGGGTTCTCGTCCGTGCCGCACCGCCCGACCGTCACCGCGGTCCGCACGACGATCGCGATCGGGCCGGTTCCCGAGGTGACGACCGTGCGGTCCGAGGTCCACGCGGCCCCGGATCTCCCGTGACCTCGGGGCGTCCAGGGCTCTAGCGTGCGCGCCATGGCCACCGTCGTCCCGTACCGCCCGCTGCCGCTCGACCTCACGGACGTGCGGTACGCGCACGGCCCGGACTCGCAGCGGCGCCCCGCGGTGCCGGCCGGGCAGACGGTGGAGCTGCGCCGGGACACGAGCGCCGTCTACCCCGGCACGACGCGACGGGTCTGGGTCCACGTCCCCGCGCACGACGGCCCTGCGCCGCCCGCGGGGGTGATGGTGTTCAACGACGGCGGGCTGTACCTCGACCCCGAGGGGGACGTCCGCGGCGGCATCGTGCTCGACAACCTGGTGCACGCCGGCGACATCCCGTACACCCTGGGCGTCTTCGTCGACCCGGGCGTCGTCGTCGGCAGCGCGCGGCCGAACCGCAACGTCGAGTACGACGCGTTCGACGACCGGTACGCGGCCTTCCTGCTCGACGAGATCCTCCCGCTGGTCACCGCGCGGTACGACGTCACGGACGACCCCGAGCGGTGGGGCGTGTGCGGGGGCAGCAGCGGCGGCGACGCGGCCTTCACGGCGGCCTGGATGCGCCCCGACCGGTTCCGGCGGGCCGTGTGCTTCCTGTCGAGCTTCGCGCAGATGCCCGGCGGCAACCCGTACCCCCAGCTGCTGGCGAGCACCGCGCGCAAGCCGCTGCGGGTCTTCCTGCAGGCCGGGCACCGCGACCTGAACCACGACGCACCCACGAGGAACTGGCTGGCCGAGAACCTGCGCGTCGGTGCGGCTCTGGCCGAGGGTGGGTACGACCACCGCCTCGTCCTCGGCGACGGCGGGCACAGCACCAACCACGGCGGGGTGCTGCTGCCCGACGCGCTGCGGTGGGCGCTGGGCGCGTGAGCCTCAGGCGGTGAGCACCTGCTCGTAGTGCTCGACCACGGGGAACGGGTCGTAGAAGTGGTGCAGCAGCCGACGCCACTCCTGGTACTGCGCCGACCCGCGGAACCCGTCGGTGTGGTCCTCCAGCGACCGCCACGTGACGAGCAGCAGGTAGGTGCCGGGCCGCTCCACGCAGCGGGACAGCGTCAGGCCGCCGAACCCCGGCATGCTCGCGATGATCGCCCGGGCCCGCCCGAAGGCGTCCTCGAACTGCGCCTCACGCCCCGGGATGACGGACAGCAGCGCGTGCTCGAGGACCATGCGGGGAGTGTGGCAGGTGCCGCGGCGCCGCGGGGCCGGACTGCCCACGGGACGCTGCGCCGTGAGCCGCCAGGTACCAGGTGCCCGGTCAGGCCCCGGTGCTGGGCAGGCTGTGCCAGGTGTCGAAGGCCACCGCGGCGGCGGCCTCGGCGTCGCCGGCCGCGCACAGGCGGATCAGCTCGCCGTGCCGGGTGATGGACCCGTGCGCGTCGAGGGAGCCGAACCGCGCCCGCTCGACGCGCCGGACCACGGGCGTGAGCTGGTCGAGCACGGCCTCGAGGGCGCGGTTGCCCGCCGCCCTCACGGGCACCGCGTGCAGGTCGTCGTCAGCCAGCAGCGCAGCCTCGACGTCCCCCGCCGCGACCGCGGCCGCGAACCGGGCGCCGGCGTCGCGCATGGCGGCCAGGTCCGCGTCGGTGAGCAGGTGCACGGACTCGCGGACGGCGACCTGGTGCATGGCGGCGACCACGTCCCGGGCGTCGCGGGTCTCGCGGGCGTCCAGCGGCGCGACGACCGTCGCGCGCCCCGGGCGGGCGAGCACGAGCCCGCCGTGCGACAGCCGCAGCAGCGCGTCGCGCACCGGACCGCGGCTGACGCCGAGCCACCCGGCGAGCTCGATGTCCTTGAGCTGCTCGCCGGGGGCGAGGGTGCCGTCGACGATCGCGTCGCGCAGGCGGAGGTAGACGTGGTCCCGCAGCAGGTGGCGGTCCATGCCGGGGGACGTGGAGGACAGCGGCATGGGGGCCTCCGGGCGCCGGAGCGCGGTCGACGTCGGGGCAGCAGTCTGGACCACCGGATCGATACGAGGACCCCGTCGCTCCCGGTCGGGTCCGACGGCCCGCGGCCGGCGGACCCGGCCGGGGCGGCTACCGTGCGCCCATGAGCAACCTGAACGAGGTCGGCGAGCGGGACGCGTGGCGCTGCTGGCTGTGCGACCAGCCGGTGGACCCCGACGCGTCGGTGAACTCCGACCTGGGGCCGAGCGTGGACGCGGGCGTCGCGCCCAAGGCGAAGAAGGGCACGGCCGCCCCCGAGCGGCTGGCGCACCGGGCGTGCAACACCCGCAAGGGCGCGGTGAAGCCCGTCGTGCCGTGGTCGCCCGACCTGTTCGTCGTCGACCCCGCGCCCATCGCGGAGACCGTGGAGCGGCTGCGGCGCAAGGGCGGCCGCGAGGTCGTCGCGCGCTGCCCCAGCCGTGCCGACGCGGACGCCGCCGCCGACTGGCTGGTCGACCGGCTGTCCCGGTTCGCCCCCGACCTGCCCGTCACGACGCAGGTCGAGCCCGGCGGCGGGCAGTTCCTGCTGGCGGTGCGGACCCGCTGACGCACGCCGCCCGGCGGTCGTAGCCTGCCCGCATGACGCATCCCGGGATGCTGCTCCGCCGTGCGACACCGGCCGACGCCGAGCGTGCCGGCACCGTCCACTTCACGTCGTGGGTCGAGACGTTCACCGGGCTCGCCTCACCCGAGTTCTGGACCCGCGCGTCGCAGGAGCGCAGCGTCGCCATCTGGCGCCGGCTCCTCGACGACGGGCTGGACGCGACGCTGGCCGAGGTCGACGGCGAGGTCGTCGGGCTCGCGATCGTGGGTGAGGCGACGGCGCGGAACGGGCACGAGCCGGTCCGCGAGCGTGAGCTGTCCAACCTGTACGTGCTCGCGGCGCACCACGGCACGGGCGTCGGGCAGGCGCTGCTCGATGCGGTGCTGCCCCCGGCGGAGCCCGCCCAGCTCTGGGCGGCGCGCGGCAACCCGCGGGCCGTGCGGTTCTACGAGCGCAACGGGTTCGCCGCCGACGGTGCGACGGACGGGTCGTCGTTCGGTGGGATCGAGGCGGTGCGTCTGGTGCGGTGAGGCCCGGAGGTGGCGTCAGCCCGTCAGGTGCGCCACGTCCCCGACCGCGACCACCGCGCGGTTGTGGAAGAACCCGTCCTCCCGCAGGGTCGTGATGCTTCCCGACGGCACGGGGAAGGCGACGTGGCCCGCCGCCTCGACCGGCATGCCGATCCAGGCCGCGACCACGAGGGTCGCGGTGAACCCGTGGGTGACGACGACGAGCTCGTCGACGTCCCGCGCGAGCAGGTCCGTCATCGCGCCGTAGACGCGCAGCGCCACGTCGAGCCGCGTCTGCGCGCCGGGCACCCCCGGGTGGTGCCGCAGCCGGTCGCCCACGGCGGGCGCCGGGGTGTACCGCGCGTCGAGCCACGCCTGCGGGCGTCCCTCGGCGTCGCCGTAGGAGATCTCGCGCCACCGTGGGTCCGCCTCGGGTGCGACGTCCAGCGCGGCACCCACCACCTGCGCCGTCCGCCAGGTGCGGCGCAGGTCCGACGACACGACGGCGACGCTCGACGCGCCGACCCGCTCGCGCAGCACGGCCGCGATCGCCGCCGCCTGGTGCTCGCCGCGCGGCGTGAGGTCCGAGTCGTGCTGCCCGCCGACCAGCCCGTCGACGTGGTGCGTCGCCTCCGGGTGCGTCACGACGCTGACGGTACGCACGCGCGGCGGGACGACGCCGGGCACGGGCGGTGGGGGGAGAGTCACGGAGTCCACGCGCGCACCCTCCCACGCGCCGCGACGCCCGCCTCCATCCTTCGATGCAACCGCCCCGGTTCGTCCCTGCGCCCGGCGCGGCAGCACCCCCCGGATTCCTAGCGTCGAGTCATGTCGCACCGACCCCGACGAAAGGGAACTCCGATGAGCGTCCTCACCCCACCGGCACCCCCGCAGCAGCGGGGCGGCCTGCCCGGTCTGATCCGCCGCCGCCCGCTGACGTCGTTCGTCGTCCTCGCGCTCGGCCTCAGCTGGCTCGCGTGGATCCCGTTCATCCTGTCGAACCACGGCCTCGGCGTCTGGGACTTCACGTTCCCCGGCGACGAGGGCGGCCAGCTGCTCGGCATGCTGCCCGGCGCCTACCTCGGGCCCATCGGCTCGGCCCTGCTCGTCACCGCGGTCGCGGACGGCCGCGCCGGCCTGCGGGCGTGGGTGGGGCGGCTGTGGCGGTGGCGCGTCAACTGGCGCTGGTACGTCGGCATCCTGCTGGGTGTCCCGACCGCGATGGCCCTGTCCGGGCTGGTCTTCTCCGGCGGGCAGGTGCAGGCGCCGGCCATGCTCGCGATCGTCGCGCTCGTGCCCGGGCTGCTCATCCAGATGGTCACCACGGGCCTGGCCGAGGAGCCGGGCTGGCGTGACTTCGCGCTGCCCCGTGCGCAGCGTCGGTTCGGTCCGGTGGTCGCGGCGCTGCTCATCGGGCTCCTGTGGGGCGTGTGGCACCTGCCCCTGCACCTGACGTCCTGGGCCGGGTGGCCCGAGATGCCGTGGTCGCGGCCGCTGGAGTTCATCGCCTTCTGCATCGTGTTCAACATCGTCATGACGTGGGTGTTCAACCGCACCGGCCAGAGCCTGCCGATGGCGATGCTGCTGCACGTGAGCATCAACAACACCGCATCGACCATGTGGGAGAGCATGTTCCCCGGCATGGGGCGCGACACGTTCCAGCGCGCGCTCATCCTCGCGGCCACCGTCGCGGCGGTCGTCGTGCTGGTCCGCAGCCGCGGCCGGCTGGGCTGGACGTCGCACGAGGAGGCGCCTGCCGTCACGGTCGAGCAGGTCGAGGTCGCCGGGACCGACCGCCGGCTGGCGCAGGCCCCTCTATCGTGACGATCGTGACGATCCTGACCGAGCCTCTCGCTCAGCACCACCGCCGGCCGACGGACGTCGTGCCGGCGGTGGTCTGGGTGCTCTCGGTCGGTCTGCTGGCCGCCTCCGTGGTCGTCAGCGAGGCCGACCCGGAGGCCGCGCTCGTGCTCCCGGGCTTCGGGGACGCCGCGTGGTGGTGGTCGGCCGGGGTGCTGACCCTGCAGGCGGCGGCCCTCGCCCTGTGGTCGTCGGGACGGCCGCGTGTCGCGCTCCTCGCGGTCGCCGCGGGGGTCCCCGCGGGGTTCGTCCTCGGTGACGCCATGGGTGTCCTCCTGCTGGCGGTGATGGTCGCGACGTACCGGGCGGTGCTCGCCCGGCCCGCCGGGCGTCGTGCCACCGCCCTCGTGGCGGCCGCTGCCCTGGTGGCCGGAGGGGTCGCCGCGGCCAGCGCCCGCAACGGCGCGGAGGGGTGGACCGTGGTCGTGGCCGGCCTGCTGCAGGCCCTGGCGGCCGTGGGCCTGCCGCTCGTGCTCGCGAGCGTCGTCGGGTCCCGCCGTGACGCGGTCGACGCGCGCGCCCGCACCGCGCAGGCGCAGGACCGCGAGCGCGACGCGCTGGTCCAGGTGGCCGTCGAGCGGGAGCGCACGGCGATGGCCCGCGAGCTGCACGACATCGCCGCGCACCACCTGTCCGGGATCGCCGTGATGACCGGAGCGATCGGCCGGCAGATCGACGTGGACCCCGAGGGGGCGAAGGTCGCGGTCGCGCAGGTGCGTGAGCAGAGCACCGCGATGCTGCGGGACCTGCGCAACCTCGTCGTGCTGCTGCGGGACGTGGACGCGCCCGCGGGCCAGGGCGGGCCGGTGCGGATGGAGACGATCGCCGGCATCGGTGAGCTCGTGGGTGCGGCGCAGGCGGCCGGGGCGGACGTGTCGCTGGAGACGGCCGGGCCGGTCGCGGACGTCGCCGCCTCGGGTGCGGTCGGTCCGCTGGCGCAGCTGGCCGCGTACCGCGTGGTGCAGGAGGCGCTCGCCAACGCCGCCCGGCACGCGCCCGGTGCGCCGTGCTCGGTGCGCCTGGACGCCCAGGAGGAGGGGCGCCTGGAGGTCGTGGTGCGCAACCGTCCGCCTGCCGTCCGCGCGGCCCCTGCTCCTCATGACCCCGGCTACGGTCTGGTCGGCATGCAGGAGCGCGCCGAGCTGACGGGCGCGAGCCTGCGGTTCGGTCCGACGCTCGACGGCGGGTGGCAGGTCGTCCTGTCGGTCCCGGTGGGCGGGCCGACACCGGGGTCGACGACGAGCGAGGGGCGGGGCTGATGACCGGGACCGGGACCGTGAGGGTGGTCGTCGCGGACGACCAGCCGCTGGTGCGCATGGGGCTGGCGACGATGCTCGCCACCGAGCCGGGCATCGAGGTCGTCGGCCAGGCCGCCGACGGCGCGGCCGCGGTCGAGCTGGCCCGCGACCTGCGCCCGGACGTGGTCTGCATGGACATCCGCATGCCGGGCAAGGACGGCATCACCGCGACGCGTGAGCTGTGCGGCCCGGACGTCGACGACCCGATCCCGGTGCTGGTGCTCACCACGTTCGACGTCGACGAGTACCTGTTCGGCGCGCTGGAGGCCGGGGCGTCGGGGTTCCTGCTGAAGGACGCCGAGCCGACGACGCTCGTCGAGGCGGTCCGCTCGGTGGCCGCCGGCCACGGCATGCTCGCCAACGCCCTGACGCGCCGTGTGCTGCGGGAGGTCGTCACGCGCCGCCGGACCCAGCCCGTCACCGCCGCGCGTGCGAGCGAGCTGCTGACCCCGCGCGAGCTCGACATCGTCCTGCTGCTGGCGCAGGGCATGTCGAACGAGGAGATCGCCCGCGAGCTCTACCTCGAGGTCTCGACGGTGAAGTCGCACCTGGCGCGCGTCATGCCGAAGCTCGGCGTGAAGTCGCGGCTGCAGGCCGTGGTGTGGGCGTACCAGAACGGGATCGTGGACATGGCCGGCGGCCCGGGCTGACCGACGTCTCGGGACGCCCGGCAGCTCGGCCTCGACCGTGCGTGGCCGTCAGTCCCACCAGAAGTACCACGACTCCGATCCGGCCTGGTCCTGCGCGAGCGCCTGGACGCTGCCGACGCCCTGGTCGACCAGGTCCTCGCAGTAGGCGTACTGCTCGCGCGCGACGGCGAGCGCCTCAGCGGGGGTCGTGGGTGGGCGGTGCACCAGCACCTCGAGCACCTGGGCGTCGCTGAGGGCGACGAGCTCGGCCCCGAAGCGCTCGTGCCAGTCCCGCAGGACGACGCCGTGGTCCATCGGCTCCAGCTCGTAGTTCACGCCGCCCTCCCAGCCCAGGACCACCGGCACCTGCCACCCGTGGGCGGCGGGGACGAGCGCGACGAGGCCGTCCTCCTCGGCGACCGAGAAGCGTGGCGGGTGGCGTCGGACGACGTCGGGCTCGTCGTCCGCGTCGTCCTCGCCGTCCGCGACACCGCCGTAGCGCGCGGCTCGCTCGACGCGCAGGGCCTGCAGCTCTGCGAGGGTCGTCGCGGTCGTGCGCCGCACCTGCGTGGCGTCGTCGTAGCCGTCGCGGGTCTCAGGAGTCAGCGCGGCGGCGAGGTCGCCGAGATCGGGGCCCAGCAGGACGGGCCACAGGCCGGTGGTCGCATGGTCGGCGCGCAGCCGGTGCCACCACGGCAGCAGGTCTGCCGCGGGCGCGTGGAACCCGCGAACCTCGACGCCCGACGGTGTGACGCCGAGGAGGTGTGTCTCCGGCGCGGCGCCGGAGGCGGGCAGCGGTGCTGGTCGCACCGTCGGTGAGGCTGTCGGCGGCGCCGCCGACGCCTGCGCTGCCCCGCGCTGCCCGCTGCCGAAGATCTTGCGCCACCACGTCATGCGTCATGGCACCACGACGCCGCACGTCGCGTCCCGGTTCCGGCCGCGCGCAGGCCGTTCGCCGCGGACGACTCACCCGGTCGGGTGCAGCGCGGCGGCCGGGCACGCCCGACGCGTCAGGGCAGCGGGATCCGCGTCACCGTGAACGGCCCCGGCGTCCCGCCGCCGCCGAAGCGGACCTCGAACTGGCTGTTCACCGCGAGCAGGCTGCGCCCGGCGCGGGCGATCGTCGTGGGGTCGTCGAACGAGGGGTCCGTCGTGCGGGAGACGACGGTCCCGTAGGCGAGGTCCCGGGTCAGCCTGACCTCGACGACGGACTGCGGCGGGCCGGCGGTCCACTCGGCGGCGAGCAGCGTGCGGCCGTCGAGCAGCAGACCGTCACCGGCCACCGAGTCGTCGCCGAGGTCGACGCGCACCACGCTGCCGTCCTTCAGGCCGACGCGGAACAGCTCGCCCGTCCGGGGCTTCGAGACCACCGCGTACCGCCCGTCGCGGGAGACGACGATCCCGTTGGCGTTGATGTCCTGGTCGTACGTGAAGACGGTGCCCTCGAACGAGACGACCGGCTCCAGCAGCTCGGTGCCCGTCGTCCGTCGCTCGCGGGCGTCGATCCTGTAGAGCACCGGGCGCGACGAGTCGGTGACGTAGACGTCGCCGCGGGGGCCGACGGCGAGGTCGTTGATGAAGGCCGGGGTGCCGTCCTGCACGACCTGCCACGACCCCGTGAGCTCACGGGTCCGCAGGTCGTAGGCCCAGACGAGTCCCGTGGGTCCACCGGCGACGAACAGCGTGCGGCCGTCGACCTTCAACCCGGCCGCCACCACGCGGCCGTCCTGGCCGCCGGGCAGGAACGGTACGGCGGTGGGCTGGTCGAGCCGGCCGCGGTAGATCGTCCCGTCGGTGGTGCTGCTGACGTAGAACTCGTTCCCGCGGGCGGCGATCCCCTCGGGGTAGATGTCGTCGGCCGCCGGGCCGAGCGGGT
>JAEWEJ010000226.1 GCA_023389455.1 Actinomycetes bacterium
CCCCGGGTGGCGGCTGGTCGTCGCCGACGCCGCCCAGCTCGAGCCGCGCGTGCTGGCCGCGATGTCCGGCGACCGCGCGATGGCCGAGGCCGCGCGCGGCGCCGACCTGTACCAGCGCATCGCCGACGCCGGCACCGTGCCCACCCGGCAGGACGCCAAGTACGCGCTGCTGGGCGCGATCTACGGCGCCACCACGGGAGCGGCCGGCATGCTCATGCCGCGCCTCACCCGCGCGTACCCGCGGGCGATCGCGCTGGTCGAGGACGCGGCGCGCACCGGTGAGCGCGGCGAGGCGGTCTCGACGTGGCTGGGCCGCACCTCACCGCCGGCGAGCGCCGCGTTCCTCGACCACCTGGGCGCGGCCGGCGCCGAGGGCGCGGACCCCGAGGACGTGCGCGACACCCGGCGCCGCGCGCGCGACCGCGGCCGGTTCACCCGCAACTTCGTCGTCCAGGGCACCGCGGCCGAGTGGGCGCTGTGCTGGCTCGCGTCCCTGCGCCGCCGCCTGCGGGAGATCGGCGACGGCCGCGCTCACCTGGTGTTCTTCCTGCACGACGAGGTCGTGGTGCACAGCCCGGCGGCCGACGCCGACGAGGTCGCGCGGGCCGTGCGGGACGCCGCCGACGAGGCGGGCCGGCTGCTGTTCGGCGACGCACCGGTCGAGTTCGCGCTCGACCTCGCGGTCGTGGAGTCGTACGCGGACGCCTGAGGGGTCGGCGGTCGCGATCTCCTCCTGCACCGGCGCCGTCAGGCCGTCGGGCGACGCGGACACCGACGCGACCTCGAGGTCGGCGTCGCAGCAGACGAGCCCGGTGGTGGGGGTCAGGGACCGTCGGTGTCGTTCCCGGGCGCGGACGCGCGGACCACGAGGCGCGTCGGGAGGAGCAGGGAGCTGGGCTCCTCGCCGCCGACGAGGGCGAGCAGGAGCCGCGCCATCTCGTACCCGAGCGCGCGGATCGGCTGCTGGACGGTCGTGAGCGCGGGCCTGGTCAGCTGCGCGATCGGCAGGTCGTCGAAGCCGACGACGGCGACGTCCGCGGGCACCGACCGCCCGTGCTCGTGCAGGATCCGCAGCGCACCGGCGGCCATGTTGTCCGACGCGGCGACCACACCGTCGATGGTCGGGTCGCGCCGCAGCAGCCGCTCCATGGCGCGGGCGCCGCCGTCCTGCGTGAAGTCGGCGTGCTCGACGAGCGTGGTGCCCAGCCCCGCGACGGACAGCGCGTCGTCGACGCCGGCGAGGCGGGCGACGGCGGCATGGGAGTCCGGCGGGCCGGCGATCGAGGCGATCCGGCGCCGGCCGGTGCGCACCAGGTGCTCGGCGGCGGTCCGGCCACCGCCGCGGTTGTCCACGTCGACGAACCGGTCGGGCTCGCCGCGCAGCGACCGCCCCCCGAGCACGGCCGGCAGGCCGGACTCCTCGACGATGTGCTGCAGCGGGTCGTCGCCGCGCAGCGCCATCATCATCACGCCGTCGGCGCGCGGGCGGCGCAGCATGCGCCGGACACGGTCGTGCCCCCGCTCCGAGTGGCACAGGAGGAGCTTGAGGTCGAGGTCGGTGTGCTCGAGCGCGGTGGTCACGCCGACGATCACCTGGCCGAAGAACGGGTCCCCGAACAGCTCCGCGTTGTCGTCGGACGCGGCCAGGACGACGGCGCCGACACGCTGGCGCGCGAGCGCCTGCGCCGTCACGTTGGGCACGTAGCCGAGCTCGCGGACGGCGCGCTCGACGGCGAGCCGGGTCGCGGGACTCACGTGGGCCGCGTTGTTGATGGCGCGCGAGGCCGCGGAGCGCGAGACACCGGCCCGTTCCGCCACCTGGTCGAGGGTGGGGGGCCGCCCCGTCCGCCCTGTCACGTCCGCTTGCCCTTCGCCGCCCTGCTGGTCGCTGCAAGGTACACCGGCTGCGCCGGCCGGGCAGCGCTTCCAGCCCGCGAACCCGCACGTTCCGGTCACTCTTCAGGGCGATGACCGCGTCATCTCCTTGACACCGGTTCACCCGCGCCACGAGCATCACCTCGCGGCTGGAAGCGCTACCAGTCGCTTTCGGACCCGCTCCGCGCCCCGGAGCGCCCCACCTTCGGAGACACCGTGGTTTCCTCACCCGACCCGCGCCGCTCGCGGCGCTCCCGGTGGCTGGCCGGCACGACGGCGTTCGCCCTCGTCGCTCTCTCGGCCGCGGCGACGACCGCCACCGGCGCCCCCCTGAGCACCGAGCACGACTTCGCCGACGACGACCAGGGCTGGTTCTCGTACGCGAACCCGTCCACGAAGGACCCCGACCCGTCCGTCACGTCGTCGGCCGCCACGGGCGAGCTCTGCGCCGTCGTCGACGGTGGGGGCGACCCCTGGGACGTCGCGCTCCAGCACGACGGTGTCACGTTCGACCGCGACGCCACGTACACGGTGACGTTCGACGCGCACGCGAGCGCGGCCGTGACGGTGCCGCTGCAGGCCGGCGTGGGGTGGCCTGCCACCTCCAGCCACGGGGTGACCCTCGACGGCACCGCGACGCCGCAGCGCGTCCAGCTCACGTTCAGCCCGGCCGCCTGGCCGACGAAGACGGCCGACGCCGCGTCGCCCCTGGCCGACGACTGGACCACCGGCACCGGTCCGGTCACGTTCCAGCTGGGCGCGCAGGCGCAGCCCTACACGCTGTGCATCGACAACTTCTCGATGACCTCGGGCTCCCGCATCGACCACTCCTTCGCCGGTGGCGACCTCGGCGGCTTCGACATGTACGACGGGGCCCCCACCGGGGCCGGCACGCCGTACGCCGCCGACGACGGGCTCGGCGCGTGCATCGACCTCGCCGGCGGGTACGCCCAGCCGTACGACGCCGGGCTCGAGCTGAAGCACGTCGAGATCGTCGCGGGCCGCACCTACGCGCTCGAGATGACCGCGTACGCGAGCGACGCCGCCCGGGTCAACCTGATCGTGGGGCAGTACGGCGAGCCGTGGCTCCGCGCGACCACGCAGGACGTCGCGCTGACGACGACGCCGACGACGTTCAGCTACCTGTTCACCGCCGCGGAGTCGTTCAGCGCGGGTCCCGCGGAGCCGTACGGCCGCATCCAGGTCGAGCTCGGCCGGCGGGTCACGCCGTACACGTTCTGCGTCACCGAGCTCTCGCTCGTCGAGACGACCGAGGCGCCGCCGCCGTACGCTCCCGAGACGGGCCCGCGCGTCCGCGTGAACCAGGTCGGCTACCTGCCCGACGGCCCCAAGCGCGCGACCGTCGTCACCGACGCCCCCGAGGCGATCACCTGGGAGCTGCTCTCCGGCTCCACGGTCGTCGAGTCCGGGACCACCCTGCCCCGCGGGGTGGACCCCACCGCCGGCGTCGCGGTCCACGAGATCGAGCTCGACGACGTCACCACGCCCGGCACCTACACGCTGCAGGCCGACGGCGAGACGAGCCACCCGTTCGTCATCGGCGACGACCTGTACCAGCAGCTGCGCCACGACGCCCTGAACTACTTCTACCCGGCCCGCAGCGGCATCGCGATCGACGGGACGATCATGGGCGACCCCGCGTACAGCCGCGCGGCCGGCCACGTCGGTCGCCCGGGCGACGCGACGCCCAACCAGGGCGACCACGGCGTCCCCTGCATCACGCCGGAGGAGGCCCAGGGGCTGTACGGCGACTGGACCTGCGACTACACGCTGGACGTCGTCGGCGGCTGGTACGACGCCGGTGACCACGGCAAGTACGTGGTCAACGGCGGTATCGCCGTGGCGCAGCTGCTCAGCACGTACGAGCGGGCGACCTACGCCCCCACCGCCGACGTCGAGGCCCTCGGGGACGGCACGCTGGACATCCCGCTCGCCGAGCAGGACAACGGTGTGCCCGACGTGCTGGACGAGGCGCGCTGGGAGCTCGAGTGGATGATGCGGATGCAGGTCCCCGCGGGTCAGCCGCTCGCCGGCATGGTCCACCACAAGGTGCACGACGTCGACTGGACGGGTCTGCCCCTGCTGCCGGCGGACGGGCCGCAGGAGCGCCGTCTGCACCGCCCGTCGACCGCCGCGACGCTCAACTTCGCCGCGGTGGCCGCGCAGGGCGCACGCCTCTGGGCGCCCTACGACGCCGACTTCGCCGCCGGGCTGCTCGAGGCGGGCCAGGTCGCGTACGAGGCCGCGCTGGCCACGCCCGACCTGCTGGCACCCCCGCCCAACGAGGACCCGAGCCCCGGCGGCGGCCCGTACGACGACGACGAGGTGGGCGACGAGTTCTACTGGGCCGCCGCCGAGCTCTACCTCACCACCGGTGAGCAGGAGTACGCCGACGCCGTCCTGGCCAGCCCGTTCCACACGGCCGACCTGTTCACCGCGGGCGGCTTCTACTGGGGCGACGTCGCGGCGCTGGGCCGCATGGACCTGGCCGTCGTGGAGTCCGAGATCCCCGGGCGCACGGCGATCCGCGAGTCGGTCGTCGCCGGTGCCGAGACGTACCTCGCGCGGCAGGAGGCGGAGCCGTTCGGCACCGCGTACTCCGGCAACGACGACGGCGTCTACGAGTGGGGCTCCAACTCCGCGGTCCTCAACAACCAGGTGGTGCTCGGCACCGCGTTCGACCTGACCAGCGACCAGCGGTTCGCCGACGCCGTGCTGGAGTCGATGGACTACCTGCTGGGACGCAACGCGCTCAACCAGTCGTACGTCACCGGCTACGGGACGCTCTTCTCGGAGAACCAGCACAGCCGGTGGTTCGCGCACTCGCTGACCGAGTCCCTGCCGAACCCGCCGCGGGGCTCCGTCTCCGGCGGGCCCAACTCGGACTCCGGGACGTGGGACCCGGTGATCCAGGGCCTGTACGACGCGGACCACATGTGCGCCCCGCAGCTCTGCTACGTCGACGACATCCAGTCGTGGTCGACCAACGAGATCACGGTGAACTGGAACTCGGCGCTGTCCTGGGTGGCGTCGTTCGTCGCCGACCAGCAGGCCGGTGACCGGTCGGACGCCGGCGCGGTGGCGTGGGTCGACGTCGACCCGACGGACGTCGCGGGGGTCGACGGCACCGACGTGACCTTCCGCGTCCAGGTGTCCGGGTCCCCGGCGCCGTCGGTGCAGTGGCAGCGTCTCGTCGACGGGGAGTGGACCGACGTCCCGGCCGGGCCGGGTGGGACCTTCTCCGCCGCACGGGCCGTCCCGACGGCGGGGAGCACCCTCACCGTGACCGCACGCCTCGCCGACTCCGGCGCGCAGTACCGCGCGTACGTCGCCAACGAGTTCGGCGGTGCGTACTCCGAGGCGGCGACGCTCACGGTCACGGCGGCCCCTGAGCCGACCCCCGGCCCGGGCGGCGGCGACCCGGACAGCGGTGACCCCGACGGGGTCGCCGCC
>JAEWEJ010000272.1 GCA_023389455.1 Actinomycetes bacterium
ACGTCTTGGCGGGGACCTTGAACCACTGCAAGTTGTTGTTCCTCCGGCCCACGCGCTTGACGTTGATGAGGTTCACCGCCGACACGTTGTTCGACACCGAGTTGTGGCCGTAGGAGCCGCAGCCCAGCGTCAGCGACGGGATGAACGCGTTGTAGATGTCGCCGATGCCGCCGAGGGACGACGGGGCGTTGCAGATGACGCGGATCGCCTTGACGCGCTTGCCGAACTCGACCGTCAGGGCGTCGTCGCGCGTGTGGATCGCGGCGGAGTGGCCCAGGCCGTCGAACTCCACCATCTGCTCGGCCAGCGCGAAGCCCTCCTCGGTGGAGGTCGCGCGCAGCACGGCCAGCACGGGGCAGAGCTTCTCGCGGGTCAGGGGCTCGTGCGGGCCGACGCCCGTGACCTCGGCGAGGATGATCGACGTGTCCGCCGGGACCGTGAACCCGGCCTGCTCGGCGATCCACACCGGGGACTTGCCGACGACCGCGGGGTTGAGCTTGGCGCCGCCGCAGTTCTCGCCGCCGGCCTCGACGCCGAAGATGAAGCGCTCGAGCTTCGCCTTCTCCGCCGGGGTGGCCCGGTACGCGTGCAGCTTCGCGAACTCGGCCATCGCTGCGTCGTAGATCTCGTCGTCGAGGATCGCGGCCTGCTCCGAGGCGCAGATGACGCCGTTGTCGAAGGCCTTGCTCAGGACGATGTCGTTGATCGCGCGGGCGAGCTTGGCGGTCTTCTCGACGTACGCCGGCACGTTGCCCGCACCGACGCCGAGGGCCGGCTTGCCGCAGGAGTACGCGGCCTTGACCATCGCGTTGCCACCGGTCGCGAGGATGGTGGCGACGCCCGGGTGGTTCATGAGCGCGCCGGTCGCGGCGAGCGACGGGGTCTCGACCCACTGGATGCAGTGCTCGGGGGCACCGGCGGCCACGGCGGCGTCGCGGACGATCCGCGCCGCCTCGACCGACGACCGCTGCGCGTTCGGGTGGAACGCGAAGATGATCGGGTTGCGGGTCTTCAGCGAGATGAGCGACTTGAAGATCGCGGTCGACGTCGGGTTGGTCACCGGGGTGATGCCCGCGATGACGCCGACGGGCTCGGCGATCTCGGTGATGCCGTTGAGGTCGTCCACGTTGATGACGCCGACGGTCTTGAGGTTCGCCATCGAGTTGGTGACGTGCTCGCACGCGAAGATGTTCTTCACGGCCTTGTCCTCGAAGACACCGCGGCCGGTCTCGTCGACGGCGAGCTTGGCGAGGTTGCCGTGCTGGTCCAGGGCCGCGACCGCACCCTTCTTGACGAAGCGGTCCACGTCCTCCTGGGTCATGGACGAGAACTCCGCCAGGGCCTTGGTGGCGTTGGCGACGAGCCGGTCGACGGCCTGCGCGACCTCGTCGACCTCCGCGACGCCGAGGGCGGTGCCGGCGGGCTGCGCGGTGGGGGCGGTGGCCGAGGCCGCCTCGGCCGGCGCGTCGGCCGCGGCCTTCGCGCGGGTGCTCTTCTTGGTGGTCTCGGACACCTGGACTCCCCGGGTAGAAGTGAGAGGGGGCGGACGCCGAAGGCGGTCCGTCGCTGGTTCAGACGCTAGGGATCAGGGGGTGAGAAAACGTGGGATGAAAGTCCCCGCGGTGTGATCCACGCCGCTCCCGGGCGCCGCGGCGCCCCCGCGAGGGGACCTCCGTCCTGCCCCGAGGGGCCGTCGGGGCAGGATGGACGCCCTCGCCGCGCGGGTGTCGGACCCCGGTGGCACGGTGGCCCCATGAGCGACGTCCTGCCGCACTCCGCCGTCACCGCCGCCGTCGACGCCCGCCACTGGCGGGTCCTGCTCGGCACGCTGCGCGCGACGTTCCGCACGCCCGACTGGGCGACGGGCGCCGAGCTGGTCGCCCGGGTCGCACGCGCCGCCGACGCCGCCGACCACCACCCGGACGTGCTGCTGCGGTACGGCCAGGTCACGGTCACCACCAGCAGCCACGACGTGCACGGCCTCACGCGGCGCGACCTCGACCTGGCCGCCGCCGTCACCGCGGTCGCGGACGAGCTGGGCCTGCAGGCCGCGGTGCCCGCGGGCGAGGTGGTCGAGATCGCGATCGACGCCCTCGACATCCCCGCGGTCCGCCCGTTCTGGAAGGCCGTCCTCGCGTACGACGACATCCCGGGCGACCCCGACGCGCTCGGCGACCCGGCCGGGACCGGCCCGGCGGTGTGGTTCCAGCAGATGGACGCGCCGCGGCCCCAGCGCAACCGCATCCACGTGGACGTGACGGTGCCGCACGACGTGGCCGAGGAGCGGGTCGCGGCAGCCGTCGCCGCCGGCGGCAGGCTGGTCGCGGACGACGCCGCGCCGGCGTTCTGGGTGCTGGCCGACCCGGAGGGCAACGAGGCGTGCGTCTGCACGTGGCAGGCGCGGTCGACGGCCTGACCGGCCGGGTGGTCCGGCGAGGCGGCGCGCAGGGGAGGAGGCGCGCGGCCCTGTGGTCGGACGAGCCGGCGGGCGGCCTCGCGGGTCAGACGAGCCGGCGGCGCAGGCTGCCGCGCACGTCGATCGTCGCGGCGGCGTGCAGCAGCGGCGCCCTGCCGGACACGTCGACGCCCAGCGGCAGGGTCATCGTGTTGGTCGTGATCTCGCACTCCGCGGGGGACAGCCGCCACGGCGCGTGCGCCACGCCGCCGACCCACAGGCGCCGCGGCGCGCGGGGCGCCAGGTCGCTGGTGTACATCCGGTAGCGCTCGGTGAGGAAGTGCTCGAGCGACCCGGGCGTCGAGGTGCGCGCCGGGCCGGTGCGGGCGTACTCCGCGCGGAAGGCGGCCGCCGGGGCGCGCGGGTCGGTGCGCTCGCTGGCGTAGCGGACGGTGCCGCCCCGCTCGTCCAGCCGCATCCGGGCGCGGAGGTAGGCCAGGCGCATCGTCGCCCGCCCGACGGCGACGCCCGTCGCGCTCGCGGCGTCGAGGCTGAAGAACCACACGCCCGGCTCCCCGCGGTACGTCACGTAGGTCCGCACGTTGAGCTCGTGGAACGCGCCGGGCCCGAACCCCAGCGCAGGGGTCAGGCGTGGCCGCACCACCGGCATCGTGAACGGCACGACGGCGAGCCACGCGTCGCCGTCGAACGTGTCGATCTCCAGCACCGGCGGCACGTGCGGGCGCAGCGCCGCGACGGGCACCGGCCAGTGGCAGAACAGCAGGCGCGACCAGCGCATCGCGACCGCCCAGGTGGTGCGGGGGCTGGCGTCGGTCGGCACGTCGCCACCGTAGCGCCGGTCGCCCGGTCGCCCGGTCGGTGGCAGGCCCGGCCGGGCCGTCCGACGCCGTGCGGGGGTCAGACGGTCTCCGGGCGCTTGCGGCGGGCGAACCGGGCCGGCAGGTCGGGGCCGTCCCACACCTGGATCGAGCGCCAGGCGGACGCGGCGATCGGCACCGCCAGGACCGCTCCCGTGATGCCGGCGAGGACCGTGCCGGCGGTCAGCGCGACCAGGATGACCAGCGGGTGCAGCCGCAGCGAGCGCCCCATGACGACCGGCTGCAGGAAGTCGCCCTCGAGCTGGTTCACCAGCACGACGATGCCCACGACGATCAGCGCCTGGACCGGTCCGACGGCCACGAGCGCGACGAGCGCGGCGAGGATGCCGGCGACGGTGGCGCCCACCAGCGGGACGAACGCGAGCAGGAACACCAGGACCGACAGGGGGATCACGAGCGGGACGCCGACCAGCGCCAGGCCGATGCCGATGCCGACGGCGTCGACGGCCGCGATGATCGCGGTGCCCCGCACGTACCCGCCGAGCGCCCGCACGGTCGCGTCGCCGACCCGCTTGCCGCGGCGGTACCGCTCACCCTCGAACGGGCGCAGCAGGAACTCCCAGATCGCCGGTCCGTCCTTGAGGAAGAAGAACAGGACCACGACCATGATGAACAGGCCGGCGACGAAGTCGGCCGTCTGCGAGACCCCGGCGATCGCACCGGACCCCACGGCGTCCGACTGCAGGAGGCCCACGGCGGACTCGCGCACGGACGCGATCTGCTCGTCGGTGATGTCGAACGGCAGGTCCTGCACGTACGTCTGCAGCGCGTCGAAGCCGTCGAGCGCCTGGTCGCGCAGGTCCTCCCACTGGTTCACGACCGCGCGGACCACGAGCCACACGATCGCCGCGAGCAGCGCGACCAGGCCCAGCAGCGCGATCCACGTGGCGAGCAGCGAGGGGACCCCGCGCCGGCGCATCGCCCCGACCACCGGTGAGATGGCGGCCGCCAGCACGAGGGCGATGAGCACGGGGATGACCACGAGCGTCAGCCGCGTCAGGGCGAACACCACGACGGCCACGACCGCCAGCACCGCGAGCACCTGGACCGACCGGGTGCCGGCGCGTCCCAGGCCGTCGGACCACAGCGCCCCGGCCGTCCGCCGCGGGACGGGTGGGGCGGCCGGAACCTCCTCCACCTGCGGCGACGTGCGGCGGCGACCGAGCAGACCCATCGATGTCCTCCTGGTCCGGGGCCGGCGGGGTCCGGCGGGACAGACGCTAGGTGCGTCGGCCTCCCCGCGCGCGGCGACGCCGCCCCGGCGGGGTCGCTAGGGGCGCGCCGACACCAGTGCGGCACCCCAGCCGAACGCGCGCTCCAGCTCCACGTCGGTCGGCCCGGTGGTGGTCCCGGCGACCTCGAACGACATGGGCGGGGCGACGAGGTGCCCGGACAGCGCCTGCAGCCGCTCGGCGATCGCCTGCGCGGCCGAGCCGCTGTCCGCGGTGCCCCAGGAGGTGTCGAACGCGGCGACGGGCGTGCCGGCGACCAGGTCCGGCGCGGAGGCGAGCCACCGGTCCAGGCCCGTGAGGCCCGAGACCGTCGGGCCGTGGGCGCGGGCCTGCGTGCGGGAGCCGTTGGTGCTCATGCCGCGCAGGTGCGTGGGGCCTCCCACGACCATGAGGAGGACGTCCGGCGCGCGCCACGGTGCGCGGTCCCCGTCGCCGACGACGCGACCGACCTCGACCACGTCGACCGCCAGGCCGCACGACGCGATGCCCGCCGCGACCGCCTCCGCGACCGCCAGGGTGCCGCCGAACATGGACTCGAACACCACCATCGCTGTCATGACCCCACGGTCCTCGCGTGCGGGTCCCGGCGCCGCGGCCGTTGGTCCCGCGTCGGGGAGCCGCGAGTGCTGCGCTGGACGGGACGTGGGCGCTGAGTGCTGCTCTGGACGGGACGTGGGGGCGCAGACCGGTCCGGAACGGCGAAGGCCCCGCCCCTGGCTCGTGCGAGCCGGGTGACGGGGCCTTGCGTGGTGGTGCGCCCGAAAGGACTCGAACCTTCGACCTTCTGCTCCGGAGGGAAGCCCGGCCCGAGCGTTCCGCGATGATCTACGGCGCGCCAACACGATCGTTGACGATGCTGGCAGGTTCAGCATCCCGGAAGGTTGGGCGGTGCCGGACAGTGCCGCGAACATCATTGCCGACCGTGACGCGTTGGAAGAAGTCGTGACGGCAGTGGCGGGTATCGACCCTGTGAACTGGCCCGCCCGCACCTTCATCACGTCACTGCTGTGGCGAGCCCGCGAACGGCAGCCGGTCGCGGACTCCCTCGACGGTCCACTGCCGCACTAGTCGCCGTCGGGGCGGGGCCGCGGCGGCGACGGAGGAATGGGAGTGAACGGCCCTTGAGAGCAAGCGGGCCCGGAGTCCGTTCAACAATGAGATGGCAGATCGTCGAGTGGTACGTGCCGACATGCGTACCGAGGCTGGGGTGTACATCCTTCGCTCGCCAGAGCTGGCGCTCGGCGAGCGCGTGTGGCACGGCCCGAGAGCGACAAGGTTGGGCAGGAGCGCGCCGGACAGAATGCGACCCCTCGGGTCGCGGTACCCACGCGCACATGGATCACCTAGGCATCGATTACGGCCGAGATCGCCACATTCCTTGATGCGCGGCGGTGTCGACAGCCGAGCGATCGAGCCGCTCAGCGACGGCTACGTCGACGGCGTGGGCGGAGGTCGCGGCGCTACGGGACCTGGTCCTCCTTGACAGCTGCCACTTGCACGATGAACGGCGCGGCGCCCCGTCGCACGAACCGACCACGCCCGGCCGGGAAGCGCTCGGCGTGCACGCGGCCCACGAGCGGCCCCTCGGTGCGCTCGCCGGACATGATGAGCGTCGACCCGCCGGTGTCCCTGATGGTCATGAGGGACTGCTGGTACAGCGCGCGCCCGGCGCCGGCCACGGGGCGGGTGACGACGAGGTGCAGCTTGAGGTCACGCGCCGCGGGCAGGTGCGCGAACAGCGGCTCGAGCGGGTCGTTGCCGCCGGCGGCGACGACGTCGTGGTCGTCGACGAGCAGCACGATCCGCGGCTCGCGGGCGCGGGTCGCTGCGTCACGGCCGGGACGCTTGGCCAGCTCCGCGGCGATCGACGTGGCCAGCGCGCGGGCGTTGCCGGCGGTGCGGGCGTGGGCGGCGAGGTAGTCCTCGCCGACGACCTCCGGCACCTGGCCGCGCACGTCGACGACCGCGATGGTCACCTCGTCGGCGGTGTACCGGTCCTGCAGCCCGGCGGCGATCGTGCGCAGCAGCGTCGTCTTGCCGCACCGGGCGTCGCCGAGGACGAGCAGGTGCTGGTCCTCGCCGAGCAGGTCCCACAGCGCGGCGTCCATGGTGTCCTGCCGCAGGCCGATGGGGACGGTGTCGGGCTCGTCGAAACGGTCGGGCAGGTCGGCGGTGTCCACGTGCGTGGGCAGCAGGCGGATCGGGGCCGCCGACGGTCCGGACCAGGCCGCGGCCGCGCGCCCGGCCAGTTGCTCGAGCTCGGCTCCGACCTCCTCGTCCGGGACGACGTCGAGCACCGGCAGCGAGACCTGCGCGAAGCGCCGGTCGTCGAGCAGGGCCCGGCCGGGGGTGTCCGTCGCGATCGTCGCGGACAGCTTGCGGTCGACGCTGGACTCGGCGGGGTCGTTGAG
Organism: Actinomycetes bacterium; assembly: GCA_023389455.1. Lineage (GTDB taxonomy): Bacteria > Actinomycetota > Actinomycetes > Actinomycetales > Cellulomonadaceae > Cellulomonas. Next base: position 6,938 of record JAEWEJ010000272.1, read on the forward strand.
CCGCAGCTCGACGCGGGTCCCGATGAGCGACTGGTGGGCCATCCGCAGGTCGCTCCACCGTGTCAGGCCGAGCACGAGGTGCAGGCCGAAGGACGCCGCGCGGGTCATGACGGCGGTGAAGGCGTCCTCGAGCTCAGGGAAGTCGGTGCGCAGCTGGCCGTACCCGTCGACGAGCACGACGACGTCGGCTGCGGCCAGCTCGGGTACCCCGCCGCGGGCGTGCAGCGCTCGCAGGTGGGCCACGGAGTCGATGCCGCGGTCCCGGAAGACGGCCTCGCGGACGGCGATCATCGCGGTGAGCTCCTCGACGAGCCGCACGAGCCGTTCCCGGTGGGCGCGGGTCGCGACGCCACCCACGTGCGGGAACGCCTCGATGCGCGCGAGCCCGCCGCCGGTGAGGTCCATGCCGTAGACGGCGACCTGGCGGGGGTTCGAGGTGAGCGCGAGCGAGACGGCGAGGGTCCGCAGCACCGTGGTCCGGCCGGACTGCGGTGCGCCGATGACGGCCACGTGCCCGCCGGAGCGGGTCAAGTCGAGCTGCCACGGCTCCTGGGTCTGCAGGGCGGGGTCGTCGACCAGCCCCATGACGGCCGACAGCCCACCCCCGGGCTGCTCGCCGCGGCGCACGAGCGAGCCGAGCGCGAGGCGGTCGGGCAGCGGCGGCAGCCACACCGGGCGGACGGCGCGCTCGGGTGTGCGCAGCCGGCGCACGACCTCGCCGACGAGGGTGGGGCCCCGGTCGTCCTCGGCACGGGTGGCGGCGCGCGGGCGCCGGTCGGCGCGCAGCCCGTTGTACGTCGGCAGCGCCAGCACGGTGCGCTGGTCGTCGACGGGCGCCTCCTCGGCCCTGCCCCTCGGCCCGGACACGTACCCGGACCGGAACCGCGTGTACACGGTGGTGTCGACCTTGAGGTACCCGTAGCCGGGCAGCGCGGGCAGCCGGTACGCGTCGGGGGTGGACAGGACGACCTGGGACTCGGCCTCGCTGAACGTGCGCAGCCCGAGCCGGTAGGACAGGTAGGTGTCCAGGCCGCGCAGCTTGCCGGCCTCGACGCGCTGGCTGGACAGCAGCAGGTGCACCCCGATGGAGCGGCCGATGCGCCCGATCTGCAGGAACAGGTCGACGAACTCGGGCTCGGCGGTCAGCAGCTCGCCGAACTCGTCGATGACGACGAACAGGTGCGGCATCGCGGGCAGGTCGGGACGCTCGGTGGCGCGCAGCCGGCGGTACGCCGTGATCGAGGGCAGGGAGCCGGCGGTCGAACCCCCGTCATGACCCGGTCGAGTTCGCCCGTCAGGTAGACCTCCAGGAGAGAGCCCTCAACCAGATGTCGCTCGACGACTGGAGCACCCGGTTCGAGGACTTCGTCGACCGCGTGAACAACCAGGACGACTACCGGCAGATGCAGGCGCGGCTGATCGCGGATCGGTTGGTAGAGGAGCGAGGGCTCCCCCGAGCGGATGCCCTACGCGAGGCGCGGGCGTCGATGAGTCGTCAAGACGCGCTTCACGGCCCGGACCAGAACGCGGGAGGCAACCCGGAGCAGTTCACTGGCTTCGGGGACCGAGGAGTGAACCGGTCGATCGGCCGGAGATGGCGTGACATGGCTGATGTCCTGGGGAACGACATGGCTGACGCGCTCGACGCGTCTGGCATCCCGTCCGAGCTGCTCGGAGACGTAGGCATGAGGGTGAGACTTCACTTCGTCGATCGTCTGGCATCGTCAGGTGGGGGGCATGATGGCAGACATGCACCAGAAGTTCGGGCCGCACGGGGAGCTGGTCGAGGCGTTCCTCGATGAGCTTCGGTCTCAGGATGTCGACTGGCCGCAGTTCTCGGAGAAGCTCCGCGAGCGTCGGCTGAGAGGTGCTGTCGAAGCCGTCTCGGGAGTGTCTTGGCCGGCCGCCGTTGGTGATGCCGTGGACGCGGCGGCCCGGAGGGCGTACGGGCAGCTGCGGTTGGATGCGTCCGCCTTCGAGCGGCCGATGTCCCGCGGCCGGGTGAAGGTCGCGATCAGCACGGCGACGAAGGCGATCGCTGCGGGAAGCAAACTTGACCCCCAGAGCCGGCGAGACTTGCTCGAGCCGTTCGTGGAGGCGGGCTTCGGCGCCGCATCGGCCGCACTGACAGCGCTCGACGGGGATGCTCCCGGGTCGTCGAGCGCCTCCTGACGGCGCGGACCACCCCTGCCGAACGGTGCGTCCTTCAGGAGCACGTCTTCTGGAACGTCGACGTGGCCGCGTCGGATGCCGACCTGGAGAGCACCAGAGGGTCTGCGCCGCGGTCTGCCGCCTCGTCGAGACGGTGACGGGATGGCGTTTCGTCGATGCGAAGGTCAGTGCTGCCTACGAGCGGACGATCGTGTGGTCGGGTCCTGTTCGGGAGTGAGCGAGTGCCGCGCCTGCGAGGGATGCTCGGGGGAGTGCTGAAGCAGGAACACGGCGCGGCTGCACTGCCCCGTCGAGACTCCCGCGTCGAGGAGTGACTCCAGCGCGGCGGCAAGTTCAGGGGAGATGTATCGCGGCAGTAGCTCGGGCATGGGACGGACGGTGCCGTGTCGTTCGCATCCTGCCGGGAGGTGCGCCCGTGCTTGTTCACGCGGTCGAGCGGCGACGCCACGAGCGGGCCAGGACGCGCTCGATGTCTTCCGGGTGGACGGGGCGGTAACGCGCAGGCCGTCCCTGCCTTTCGACGAACTCCCGGCGGTGGAGCTGGGCGAGGTTCCACTGGCAGGTCTGAGTGCCGACGCCGGTGCCTGCCGCGAGCTCGGCACACGTCCAGTCGCGTGTCGGGTCGCCGAGCATGAGCCGCAGGATCTGCTCCTGCCGGGGTGAGACCTCGCAGACCTCGTCGTCGCGCGAGCCGTTGGTGCGGCGGAGGTCCTGCATCCAGTGTGTCCGTGAGACGCGCATCGCGAGGTAGGGGGCCGGGAAGCGCAGACCGGCTGCTGTTGAGCCGTCCTCGGCGTCGACGGCCAGACCACACTCGCACAAGAGGCTGCCTGGGATCTCTGGTGCGTGCGCGACGACGAGGGCAGGTAGCCCGCACCGGCAGCGACGGTTCACCAGGGCCCACGTTCCGGACTCGTCGACGTACTTGTCGACTACCGCGCCACGTATCCGCCCGCTGACCGTCTGGGCCCGTGCGAAGACCCACATCTCGTTGGCGTCGACGCCTGGCATCACCTCCCGGTAGCCGGCGAGCGTCAGGCGCCCGGCATCGGCGGCGCAGTCGACGACCTCTCGCGTGGTCTGCTGGATGTCGGCGTCGGCGCACGGCATCGCCCCAGCATCACCCGAGCCGCGCTGCGGCGCACCCGAAAGGGCTGCTGACGTGGTCAGATGGGTGCCGGACCGGTCAGGCCCGGGAACGCCGCGAGCCGCCCCGCCGGTGACGGCGGGACGGCTCGTGGTGCTGGTGCGCCCGAAAGGATTCGAACCTTCGACCTTCTGCTCCGGAGGCAGACGCTCTATCCGCTGAGCTACGGGCGCGCGGCGATGCCCGAGACTACCAGCACCTGTGGGGGCGTGAGGTCATGCGCTCGCGGACGCCGGCGGCCCCGGCGCGGCGTCGCCCGCGGCAGCGGCGGGTCAGGCGTCCTCGAGCAGGCCCGACAGGTAGCCGCTGGTCTCCGCGGCGGCCCGCTCCGGATCACCGGCCACGATCGCCTCGATCAGCGAGTCGTGGGCGTCCGCGGCGTGCACGTCGGTGACGAAGTTGAAGCGGATGTTGTCGCCGATCGCCTCGATGAGGTTGTCGTACAGCGAGCGCAGCACGGGGTTGCCCGCCGTCCGCACGATCGCGCGGTGCAGCGCCAGGTCCGTGGCGACCATCTGGTCGAGGTCGCCGCCCTCGTAGGCGGCGGCGCGCGCGTCGCGCTTGGTCAGCAGGTCGGACGCGTCGTCCGCGGTGCGGCGGCGGGCGGCCAGGCGCGCCGCCTCCATCTCCAGGGCGCGACGCACGGACACGACGTCGCGCTGCCGGGCGTCGGCGATCTGCCGGCCCATGGTCACGGCCAGCTCGGAGGACGACAGCACGTACGTGCCCGACCCCTGCCGGCGCTCGAGGAGCCCGGCGTGCACCAGCGACTGCACGGCCTCCCGCACGGTGTTGCGCCCGACGCCGAGCAGCTCGACCAGCGAGGGCTCGGGCGGGATGCGGGTGCCTACGGCCCACTCGCCCGAGCCGATGCGTGACCGCAGCGCCTCGACGGCGGTGTCGATCAGTCCGGTGCGTCGCGCCATGGGCTGTGGTCTCCTCCTCGTCGTCGGGCGTGTGTCCGGACCGACGGCCCCGGCGCCCCGCCCGAGTCAACACGTCCGACGACCGGACGACCAGTCCCGGGCGTGCAGCACGCCGTGTCGTCCCACGACGTGGTCGTCAGGGGCCCGGGCCGTCACGGGGGGTGCGTCGTCGTCCCCTACCCTGGAACCGTGACTCCCGACCAGCTCGCCGACGCCTTGCGCGGCGCCCTCGTGCACGCCGTCGACGACGGCACGTTCGCCCTCGACCCGGCCGCGATCCCGGCTCGCGTGCACATCGAGCGACCCCGCCAGCGGGAGCACGGCGACTGGTCCACCAACGTGGCGCTGCAGCTCGCGAAGAAGGCGGGGACGAACCCCCGCGCGTTCGCCGAGGAGCTCGCACGGCGGCTCGTCGACGTCCCCGGCATCGCGGCCGTGGAGATCGCCGGGCCCGGCTTCCTCAACATCCGGCTCGACGCCGCGGCCGCGGGTGAGCTCGCGCGCGGCATCGTCGAGCAGGGTGCCGACTACGGCACCAACGACACGTTCGCGGGCCTGCGGATCAACCTCGAGTTCGTCTCGGCCAACCCCACGGGCCCGCTGCACATCGGCGGCGTGCGCTGGGCGGCCGTCGGCGACGCGCTGGCGCGGGTGCTGTCCGCGTCGGGTGCCGACGTCACGCGCGAGTACTACTTCAACGACCACGGCGCGCAGATCGACCGGTTCGCGCGCTCGCTGCTGGCCCGCGCCCGCGGCGAGGAGGCCCCCGAGGACGGCTACGGCGGGCAGTACATCACCGAGATCGCGGACCAGGTCGTCGCGGACGCGCTCGCGGCGGGCGAGCCGGACCCGCGCACGCTGCCCGACGACGAGGCGCGCGAGGCGTTCCGCGCCCGTGGCGTCGAGCTGATGTTCGGTGAGATCAAGCAGTCGCTGCACGACTTCGGCGTCGACTTCGACGTGTACTTCCACGAGGACTCGCTGCACGAGTCCGGCGCCGTGGACCGTGCGGTCGAGCGCCTGCGGGCCGGCGGCCACATGTTCGAGAAGGACGGCGCGCTGTGGCTGCGCACCACGGACCTCGGCGACGACAAGGACCGCGTCGTCATCAAGTCCGACGGCGAGGCCGCGTACATCGCCGGGGACATCGCGTACTACCTCGACAAGCGCGAGCGCGGCTTCGACCGCGTCGTCATCATGCTCGGCTCCGACCACCACGGGTACGTGGGTCGCATGATGGCCGTGTGCGCGGCGTTCGGGGACACCCCGCACGTCAACCTCGAGATCCTCATCGGCCAGCTCGTGAACCTCGTCAAGGACGGCGAGCCGGTGCGCATGTCCAAGCGTGCGGGCACGATCATCACGATCGACGACCTCGTCGAGGCCGTGGGCGTGGACGCCGCGCGCTACGCGCTGTCGCGCTCGTCGTCGGACCAGCAGATCGACCTCGACCTCGACCTGCTCGCGAAGGCGACCAACGAGAACCCCGTCTACTACGTGCAGTACGCGCACGCCCGCACCGCGGCCGTGGGGCGCAACGCGGCCGAGGCCGGCGTGCGGCGGGAGGACGGGTTCGACGCCTCCCTGCTCGACCACGAGTCGGAGTCCAAGCTGCTCGGCCTGCTGGCCGACTTCCCGCGGATCGTGGCCCAGGCCGCGGACCTGCGCGAGCCGCACCGCGTCGCGCGCTACGCCGAGGACGTCGCCGGGGCGTACCACAAGTGGTACGACCAGAAGCGTCGCGTCGTGCCGTGGGGCGACGAGGAGGTCACCGACGCGCACCGCACGCGCCTGTGGCTCAACGACGCCACGCGCCAGGTGCTCGCCAACGCTCTCGGCCTGCTCGGGGTGAGCGCGCCGGAGCGGATGTGACCGCCGGGCCGCTCGGCCTGCCCTGGTCGTCCGGCGTGGTGCGCGGTCCCGACGGCGCCGTGCGCGTCGCGGACGTCGACGTGCGCGACCTCGCGGCGACGCACGGCACGCCCGCGTACGTCGTGGACGAGGCGGACCTGCGGGCGCGGGCGCGGGCGTACCGCACGGCGTTCGAGGCCGCGTGCGCGCAGGTCGGCACGGGTGTCGACGTCTACTACGCGGGCAAGGCGCTGCTGACGCGCGCCGTGGCGCGGTGGGTGCACGAGGAGGGCCTGCGCGTCGACACCGCGAGCGGCGGGGAGCTGGCGGTCGCGCTGGCCGCCGGGGTCCCGGGCGCCGACATCGGCCTGCACGGCAACAACAAGTCCGACGACGAGCTGCGTGCCGCCCTCGACGCGGGCGTCGGGCGGATCATCGTCGACTCGCTCGTCGAGGTGGACCGGCTCGCGGCCCTGGTGCGCGAGCACCGCGGCCCGGACGGCGCCCCGGCGCCGGTGATGGTGCGGGTGACCACCGGCGTGCACGCCGGCGGCCACGAGTTCATCTCCACCGCCCACGAGGACCAGAAGTTCGGGCTCTCGCTGGCCGCAGGCCCGGACGGCGGCGACAGTCCCGCCCTGACGGCGCTGCTGCGGGTCCTGGACCACCCCGGGCTGCACCTGCTCGGGATCCACTCGCACATCGGCTCGCAGATCCTCGACGCCTCCGGCTTCGCGGTGGCCGCGCAGCGGGTGCTCGCGCTGCGCGCGGAGCTCGCGGCGCGCGCCGGCGTGCTCGTCGCGGAGGTCGACCTCGGTGGCGGCTACGGCATCGCCTACCTGCCCGGGGACGTCCCGCTGGACCCCGACCGCATCGCCGAGGAGGTCGCGCACGCGGTCGCGGACGCGGCCCACGAGCTGGGGACCCCGCTGCCGCGGCTGTCGATCGAGCCCGGCCGGGCGGTCGTCGGGCCCGCGGGGCTGACGCTGTACACGGTCGGGACGGTCAAGCCCGTCCGGCTGGACGACGGCCGGGTGCGCACGTACGTGTCCGTCGACGGCGGGATGAGCGACAACATCCGCCCTGCCCTGTACGGCGCGCAGTACCACGCGGAGGTCGTCTCACGGGTGTCCGACGCCGCGCCGGTGCTCGCACGGGTGGTCGGCAAGCACTGCGAGAGCGGTGACGTCGTCGTCCACGAGGTGGTGCTCCCGGGCGACGTGCGGGCGGGTGACCTGCTGGCCGTGGCGGCGACCGGCGCGTACGGGCGGTCGATGGCGTCGAACTACAACCTGTTGACCCGCCCGCCCGTGGTGGCGGTGACGGCGGGGGAGTCCCGCGTGCTCGTGCGCCGCGAGACGGTGGACGACCTGCTGGCGCTGGACGTCGCGGCGTCCTGACCCGCGCGTCGGCGTCGCGGGCGGACGCCCGCGGGCCTGCCCGCGTCCGCCCGGCGCACCCCCGGCTCCAGGACGTGTGTCCTACTCCACGCCCCGACCATCTTGGTAGGTGAGCCTTACCTACGTTACGTTCACCTCGCGGCGCCTTCGCGTCGCGTCCCCGTGACGAAGGTGGTGAACGGCGTGCGCGCGCGTGCGACCCTGCTCGCGACGGTGGCGGCGCTGCTCGTCGCCCTGACGGCCGGGTGCTCCGGCACCTCGGGCCCGGCGACCGCGGCGGTCGACGGCGGTCGACGCCTCGCGGACGTCACGCCCGTCGCCGACCCGCGCGCCGTCACCGGCCCGTCGACGGCCGTGGTCGCGGACTCCGCGGTCCGCCCCGTCACCGACGCACCGGACCCGCAGCTGCCGGTGACCGTGACGGACGCGCAGGGCACGGCCGTCACGGTGACCGACGTGTCGCGCGTCCTCGCGCTCGACGTGTACGGCACCCTGGCCCGCACGGTCTTCGAGCTCGGACTGGGCGACCACGTCGTCGGGCGCGACCTGTCGTCGACCTTCGCCGAGATCGCCGACCGCCCGCTGGTCACCGCCGCGGGCCACGACCTGTCGGCCGAGGCGATCCTCGACCTGGCGCCGACCGTCATCCTCACCGACACCACGCTCGGCCCCTGGGACGTGGTGCTGCAGGTGCGCGACGCGGGGATCCCCGTGGTCGTCGTCGACTCGCACCGTGACGTGCACGGCGTGCCCGACCTCGTGCGCCAGGTCGCCGCCGGCCTGGGCGTGCCCGACGCGGGCGAGCAGCTCGCCCAGCGGGTGCAGGCCGAGGTCGACGCCACGATCGCGCAGATCGCCGCCGTGGCGCCGGCCGACCCGGCCGACCGTCTGCGGATCGTCTTCCTCTACGCCCGCGGCCAGGCCGGCGTCTACTACCTGTTCGCCGACGACTCGGGCGCGGACTCCCTCATCGAGGCGGTCGGCGGGATCGACGTCGCCGGTGAGGTCGGGCTCGACGGCATGCGGCCCCTCACGGACGAGGGGATGGTCGCCGCCGCGCCCGACGTCGTCCTCATGATGAGCGACGGGCTGGAGTCGGTCGGCGGCGTGGACGGCCTCCTCGAGCAGCTCCCCGCCGTGGCGAGCACGCCGGCGGGGGAGCGCCGCCGAGTGGTGGACATGGCGGACTCGCAGGTCCTGAGCTTCGGGCCCGCCACCGCGGACGTCCTGGAGGCGCTCGCCGTCGCGCTGTACGCGCCGGAGCAGCCGTGAGCCTCACCCAGCAGGCTGCGCCGCCCGCCGGCGTCGCCGCCCCGCCCGTCCGCGGCCGCCGCACGCGCCGGGTCGCGCTGTTCGTGGTGCTGTCGCTCGCCCTGGTCGTGCTCGCGCTCGTCGCCGCGGGCACCGGGCAGCTGCACGTGCCGCCGGCCGAGGTGCTCGGCTCGATCCTGCACCGCGTCGGTCTCGACGTCGGCCCGCTGCCCACCCACGAGCACGGCGAGTCGGCCCTGTGGAGCATCCGCTTTCCGCGCGTGGCCATGGCCGTGCTCGTCGGTGCGGCCCTGGCGACCGGGGGAGCCGTGATGCAGGGCGTCTTCGGCAACCCGCTCGCGGAGCCGGGCGTGGTCGGCGTCTCGTCCGGGGCGGCGGTCGGCGCGTGCCTCGTCATGGTGACCGGCTGGACGTTCGCCGGGTCGTGGACGGTGGCCCTGCTCGCGTTCGTCGGCGGGCTCGCCGCGACCCTCCTGGTCTACGCGACGGCGCGCGAGGGCGGCCGCACCGAGGTGGTCACCCTCGTCCTCACCGGTGTCGCGGTCAACGCGGTCGGTGGCGCCGCGGTCGCGTTCCTCACCTTCCTGGCCGACTCCCAGTCCCGGGAGCAGATCGTGTTCTGGCAGCTCGGCAGCCTCAACGGCACGCGCTGGGCGTACGTCGCGGTGGTCGCGCCCCTCGTCGCGCTGGGCCTGGTCGTCGCGCTCGTGCTGGCGCGGCGCCTGGACCTGCTCGCGCTGGGGGAGCGGCCCGCCCGCCACCTCGGCGTCGACGTGGAGCGGCTGCGCCTGACGGTCGTGGTCGCGGTCGCCGTGCTCACCGCCGCGGCCGTCGCGTTCTGCGGGGTCATCGGGTTCGTCGGCCTGGTCGTCCCGCACCTCGTGCGCATGGTCGTCGGCCCGGGGCACGCCGTCCTCGTGCCCGCGTCGGCGCTCGGTGGAGCGACGTTGCTCGTGGGGGCCGACCTGGTCGCCCGCACCGCCGTCCCCTACGCCGACCTCCCCATCGGCATGCTGACGGCGCTGGTCGGCGGGCCGTTCTTCTTCTGGCTCATCCGCCGCACCCGCAGGGCCGCCGGGGGCTGGGCGTGAGCGCCCGGCTGACCGCCCGCGGCCTGCGGGTCGCGTACGGCACGTCGGTCGTGCTGGACGACGTGGACCTCGACGTGCACGGCGGCGAGCTCGTCGCGCTCGTCGGGCCCAACGGCGCGGGCAAGTCGACGCTCCTGGCGGTGCTCGCCGGGGACCCCCGCCCGGACGCGGGGCACGTGCTCCTCGACGGCACGGACCTGCGCGCGCAGCGACTCACGGACCTGGCGCGGCGGCGGGCCGTGATGGCCCAGGAAGCCCGGGTCTCGTTCGCGTTCCGCGCCGGCGAGGTCGTGGCGATGGGACGCCACCCGTGGCGCGGCACGCCGCGTGCCGAGCACGACGACGCGGTCGTCGCCGCCGCCATGGCCGACGCCGACGTGGTCGCGCTGGCCGGCCGCACGTTCCCGACCCTGTCCGGCGGGGAGAAGGCCCGTGTGGCGTTCGCGCGCGCGCTGGCGCAGGAGGGCGACGTCCTGCTGCTGGACGAGCCCACCGCGGCCCTCGACATCCGCCACCAGGAGGCCGTCCTCGCGCGCGCCCGCCGGGCCGCCCGTGCCGGCGCCGCTGTCGTCGTGGTGCTGCACGACCTGACGCTCGCCGCGGCCTACGCCGACCGGGTCGTGGTGCTCGACGGCGGCCGGGTCCGGGCGGACGGGCCGCCGCGTGCGGTCCTCACGTCCGCCCTGCTCAGCGACGTCTACCGGCACCCCGTCGACGTCGTCACACGCCCCGGCACCGACGAGGTCGTCGTGCTGCCCGTCCGCGCACCCGCCCCGGGGGCGTCACCCGACGCGCCCCGGAGTCCCGCCACGCCAGTCGAGGTGATCCCGTCATGACGTCCCGCCCCGTCCTCCTGCGTCGCGCGGCCGCGCTGCTGGTCGGTGCCCTGCTCGCGGCCGGCGCCGGCGTGCTCGCCGCCGCCCCGGCGCACGCCGCCGCGCGGGTCGACGTGCGCGGTCTCGACGGTCGCGCAGCCGCGGACCCGTCCGGTCCCACCACGCTCGAGCTGCGCGGCAGCGGCTTCCAGTCCGTCGCGGGCGGGTTCGGCGGGGTCTACGTCGTCTTCGGGTGGGTGTCCGACGCGTGGCGGCCCTCGCAGGGCGGCGTGACGGGCCGTGACCTGCGCTACGCGCCCGACACGGAGGCCGCCGACAACGCGGGGTTCCAGCGCTTCGTCTCCTTCCCCGGCTCGGACACGTCCGCCGCGGCGAACGGCGGCGTGGTCGCGGCGGACGGCACCTGGTCGGCCACGCTGGTGGTCCCCGGTGCGCGCTTCGCGGCGATCGACCGTGACGGCGGCACGTCGACCGTGGACTGCCTGCAGGTCACCTGCGGCGTCATCACGATCGGTGCGCACGGCGTGAAGAACGCCACCAACGAGACGTTCACGCCCGTGTCCTTCACCGGTGCGGCGG
>JAEWEJ010000334.1 GCA_023389455.1 Actinomycetes bacterium
CAGCGTGGAAACAGGTAGTATTAGCGACCACAAATCGGCACGTAGCGCAGCCTGGTAGCGCACTGTCATGGGGTGTCAGGGGTCGGAGGTTCAAATCCTCTCGTGCCGACCAAAATTCCCTAAGAAACAGCAAGTTGAAAAACTTGCTGTTTTTTTTATTTTACAGACTCGTAGAGAGTTCCCTTCATCACTCCGCAGCTTAAATGCCTGTTTTGTGTCTGATCAGCATGGACAACCAAAAGCTGAGCAAGCACAAACATAATTTCCTAGGTACATTCCCTGGATTATGGGGATCGCTGCGATACAAACGCCACGACTGCGTAGTCAGAATGAAATAAAAAAGACCAAATCTGGCAGTAGGTTACAGGCGTTTTATGATGGCGCGAATGGGAGATCAGGATAACGTTTCAGGGCTCAAACGCGGGCAACCTAGGTCTGTTCATCCTGTCGCAGGTAAACGGCGAGCCATGAAAAGGTGCACCTGACTACGGGAGCGGAATAACCGTCGTCGCAGTCAGGCCAGGCGGTCAACAGCCTGAAAAAAGCCCTCTTCTGTCATGCTAACCCGCTCACATACACTCTGATGCTCTCCTCTGAGATACCAGCCCGTTTCCGGTGCCATGCTCAGATGAAACACCTGGCGGGTACCCGGCGCTTCAACGCACATCGTCACGCAGCCAGTTTCCGCGCCCTGGCAGAGTTGCTCAGGGATAATGCTGGCGCTCCGTTCCCCGTTCTGTAACAGCACAGTTGTGATGTCATAACGACAAATGCCGCAGCTGAGGCTGTAACCAATGGTGCTCAGGTCATTGATGTGTCTGGTAGCGAGGATGATCTCAATCCCGCTGCCCTCAAACCAGGCGTTTATCTGCTTTGCCAGCTCGTCCATCCGCTGGCAAAACTCCCGGATTTCCGCCTCTGCCGACTTTTTGTCGGGAGGCACGCGGTTGCTATTCTGCTGTACTTTTTTGAAAAATCGTTCTCTGGCTGACACGTTGTCGTCCCTGTTATCTTTTCACACTTATTAAGCCGAATTCAGCGAGACAAACGCTTACCGGCCATTTTCTTTTTCTCAGCCACTCTCCTCCCTTTTTACCGATATCCGGCTCCGGCGCGGGCATCCAGGTACTGCTGCTGTTTCATATGGCGGATAAGGATTTTGCCCTCCGGCATAAACTCGGTGCCGTAACGTACCAGCCCAATACCTTTCAACTCCGCGTCTATGGCATAGCGCAGTTCACCGGGCTGGGTCTGCTCCAGCATCACGACCGTGATTTTGCTCAGGCGCGGCTCGTATTTCAGCAGCACCGCCGACAGCGTGGTAATAAGCTGGTGTGCAGTTCCGGGCATCCCCTGCACGATTTTCGTCATATCCGGCAGGCCGTAATCCGGCAGATGCGCCAGTGTCCCGGCGCGGCAGTTGAGAATACGCTGCATATTGTCGAGTACCGACAGGATTACCTGGTTTTCCTCGCTGACCTGGTGCAGGTCTAGCCCACCGGCGAAATTGCCGAACAGGGTTTCATACAAAGAGGGGCGCGGCATCTTAGTCTTCCTTCAGCGGTTGCAGAGTCAGGTGGTTATTGCTGGCTTCAATGATACGCGGCGTGTCCGGGTCAAGTTCGTCGCGGGTCAGTACCAGCCGCCAGGTATCATTTTCCTGGTCTGGTGCCATAAACATTCCGGCCACCGCTACAAATTGCGCCCCCTCTTCCATCGGCATATCCAGCGAGAAGGATTCTCCCGGACGCAGGCGGATATCTTTTTCAGCCAGTAAATCCGTCTTTATGGCCTGGCTGTCCTGGGCAAACAGCGACGGATAATCGGTGCTGTCGAAGGCCTTACGGTCTTTCAGCTGGTAAATCCGCACCACTGTCGCCAGAGATACCCCTTTTGCGTTGTTATTCACCCCTTCTCGCGCCCGGATATCCAGATGCAGAGACTTTACTTGTTTATAAAAAATAGACCGGGTGACAGCAGCCGTGCCGTCAGACACCTTCTGTGTTAGTCCGCAGCCTGTTAACGTTGCAGCCAGGCACAATCCCAGCAGCGTGGCGGAAGTATTACCAGCGGTAATCGCCATCTTCATCGCTCTCCCTTCGGTGAATATTTTCCCGGATGCACTGCCAGCGCCCCAGGTGAATGGTCAAAATGTCGTCTCTTTTTTGCCGCGGCTCCAGCAGCTTCATGACTGCAGTTTGCCCCAGTCGTGCGGCACGGCTTGTGCTGCATGCCAGCCGCGCATTCGGCAGCAGATGCCGGGCCACGCACAGCTGTAACCGCACATCCAGGTGCGAGCCCAGATAAACATGCAGGAGCGCCATCAGGTCCTGATGCAGTTCGCCGCCAGGCAGCCAGCCACGCACGTCGTCAGGATTTGTCGTGGTCAGCCGCAACAGTACCTGACCGTTAACATCCGTCCCGTAATTGCCCATGACGGGACGGTGTTTCAGGCTGACCGGCTGACGGGTGTTCATGGTAACCCGCTGTGCCAGCGGAACCCGACGCCGGTCATGGTGATACACCGTTGCATGGGTATCGGGTGCCAGCAATGTCACCAGCGACGCCATCCCCTCTGCTGTCCGCCCCGGCAGCAGTAGCGCAGGGAGCACTGCCAGAAAGCGCGACAGCGGCGTTCCTGCCGTTGCCGCACATCCCCGGATGCCCAGGC